>CAIQND010000150.1 GCA_903873045.1 uncultured Methylococcaceae bacterium
GAGCGCCAGTTTAGCCAGTGTTATAACAGTGCCATTGATTTGGTTGATAAAAAAGCGCAGGCCAATAGCATCGCTGTATTCAGAGAAAGTGAATCAATTACTTTTGCCCCTATCCGCGAGAATAAATCACTCAATGAAGAGCAATTTACACAATTGCCGCAACCTGAGCGTGAGGCTTTTCACAGCCACGTTGAAGAACTTGAGGAATATCTCAGTGACGTGCTGCTGGAATTGCCGCAATGGCGCAGGACGATGGTTGAAAAAATCAAGCAACTGGATAATGACACCATCAGTTTGGCAATAGAGCCTTTGTTCTCTGAACTGAATGATAAATATCAAAATATTGATGATGTCATCACCTATTTATCAGAAATCAAAAAAAATCTGGATCTGATTATTCCCGATTATCTAATGCCCGGACGGACATTGGAGCCTCGAGATACGACGGCAAAACGCTTGGCGCTAACCGAGCTGTACGCGCCCAATATTCTGGTCGATAGCAAACAGGAGACTGGAGCGCCGGTTATTTATGAACCGCATCCCATTTATCAGAACCTGTTTGGCCGCATTGAGTATGTCAGCGACCAAGGCGCTTTAGTCACCAATTACCGAAAAATTTGTGCCGGTTCATTGCATAAAGCCAACGGGGGTTATTTAATTCTTGATGCCGAAAAACTGCTTACTTACCCCTTTGTCTGGGAAGGTCTTAAACGGGCGTTGCAATCAGGCCGTATTGAAATTGAATCGCCGTATTCAGAGTTGGGTATTAATACCATTACCTTAAAACCTGAAGTGATCCCTTTAAATGTTAAAGTGATACTGGTCGGTTCACGGGATATTTATTATCTGTTGGAAGAAATGGATAGTGAATTTAATGAAATGTTCAGGATTCTTGCTGACTTTGATAATTACATTCCCCGCACCGATGAATCCATGCAGGGTTTCGCGGTATTAATGCTTAAACAGGCCGCTGATTCAGGTGCCAGCCCGTTAACTCGCGCGGCAATTGAAGGTTTGATTGAACACAGTTGCCGACTGTCAGAAAATCAGCACCATTTTTCTGCCCACATCAAGGATTCACTGGACATTATTGCGGAAGCCAATTTGTTTTGCAGGCAAGCCAAACACAGCGAAATAGACAGGCCGCACATTGAACAAGCCTTGGCCGCCAGAGAATACCGTAATGGCCGGTTATCCCAGGCCATACTTGAGGAGATGCTTGAGGGCACCATTCTTATTGATACCGAAGGCGAAGCGGTTGGCAAAATCAACGGCTTAACCGTGCTGGAAATTGGCGGCAGCAGCTTTGGCGCACCGGCACGCATCACCACGACGGTTTATCCGGGTTCCCGAGGTATCGTTGATATTGAGCGGGAAGCAGAATTAGGTCAGGCCATCCACTCAAAAGGCGTGATGATTTTAACGGGTTATCTGGGACACTCTTACGCCCAGCAATTTCCTTTGGCTATATCGGCCAGCATCGCCATTGAACAATCTTATGGCTATATCGACGGGGACAGCGCGTCACTGGCTGAGTTATGTTGCCTTATTTCGGCACTCACACGCGTCCCCATCAACCAGACTTTTGCGGTTACCGGTTCGATTAACCAATACGGCGAAGTACAAGCCGTCGGTGGTGTCAATGAGAAGATTGAAGGTTACTTTAGGCTTTGTCAGGCACGCGGACTTAACGGGCAACATGCCGCGATTATTCCTGCCGCCAATAAACGCAATTTGATGTTAAAACAGGAAGTGATTGATGCGGTTGCAGAAGGACTGTTTGCGGTTTATGCCGTGTCCAGTGTCGATGAAACCTTGGAACTGTTGACCGGGCAACTTGCCGGTGATGTGAGTGAGGAAGGCTTTTATCCGGAAAACAGCATCAACTTTAAGGCGATATCACGCTTAAAAGAGATTTCTGATATGGCCTCTGATTCTGATGATGACAAAGAGGAGGGTATTTAGGGGTGCCCCAATGTCGTTAAGTTAAGCGCCTCTTGGGAAGATAAACCGTTGGCTGAGCGGAGCCGAAGCCGGAAAAATCGCTTCGACTTTGCTCAGCGAACGGTTTAACTAAATGATATTGCGGCGACTTCGGTCGCCCCTGCCGGTGATTATTCGCCGGTTTCCGTAATAATGGCATCGATACCATGTTGTCTTATTCGCGCTCTGATAGCATTAACACTCTCAGTCTGGGCATAAGGCCCCATTTTGACCCGATACCAGTTAACATCACCCACTTTTGCTTTCTGAACTTTGGATTCTATACCCATAGCTGCAAGCTTTGCCCTTAACCGATCCGCTTCTTTAAAGGTCTTAAAAGATCCTGCCTGCATCATATAATGCGTTTCTTTAGCCTTGCCTACGCGCTCTTCCCGCGTGCGGGTTTTAATTTCATACTCTGGCACTACCACTTCTTTTTCAGGCAAAATGGTGTAAAAATCAAACTGCGGCAGTTTAATTTCGGGCTTTTGCTCTTCTTTAGGTACTACGGTCGCCACACCCGTTTTATTGGGTACTGTTTGTGAAGTTTGCGGAGGATTTTCTGGTGTTGCCCCGTTACTTCGCAAATAAACCAAAAAAACCACAAAGGCAATAATTATCGCGGTAATCAACATCCATTTCCACAAACCAATACTTGGCTGTTCATCGGATTTTTTACCTCGCTGCCCTGCCTTTCTGCCTTGCGGTCTTGGTTTATAATCTCTGGACATCACATGGATTCAGGTGTGTTGATGTTTAAAAGCCCCAAGCCGTTTGCCAAGACTTGCCTTACCGCACATACCAGATTTAATCTGGCATCACGAACACAGGCATCTTCAACAAGAAACTGATGGGCGTTGTAATAAGTATGAAATTCATGCGCCAAATCACGCAGATAAAGAACCACTTGATGCGGTTCATATTGCAAGGCCGCGCGTTCAATAACTTCCGGATACCGCGTTAATGTGCCCAGTAACTGAATTTCATGTTCTGCGGTCAATTGTGACAGACTTTCCATGCCCAGCAACAAATTCCTTACGAAGCCTTTTTCATCCAGTTGACGTAATACACTACAAATTCTTGCATGCGCGTACTGCACATAAAACACCGGATTTTCATTGGACTTTGATGTCGCCAGTTTCAAATCAAAATCCATGTGTTGTTCAGAGCGCCGCATCACATAAAAGAACCTCGCCGCATCTTTGCCAACTTCACTGCGCAATTGCCGCAAAGTAACAAATTCACCGGAACGGGTAGACATTTGCACGCGCTCTTCGCCACGGTAAAGGACGGCAAATTGAACCAACAACACTTTTAATTTAGAGGCATCAGCGCCTAATGCCTGAATCGCTGCCCTGACTCTGGGTACATAACCGTGATGGTCGGCACCCCAAATATCAATAATCTGGTCAAAACCACGATCCAGTTTATTCATGTGGTAAGCAATATCTGAAGCAAAATAGGTATATTGGCCATTCTCCCGAACCACTACCCGGTCTTTTTCATCGCCTAACTGGCTGGAGGCAAACCAGGTTGCACCCTCGTTTTCATAAAGATGTCCGCCTGCACGTAATCGCTCAAGCGCTTTTTCTACCGAACCGTCATCCATTAAATCGCGCTCTGAAAACCATTGCTGATAATCAACGCCAAATTCCATCAAATCAACTTTGATGTCATCAAGAATACTATCCAAGCCAATTTGGAAAAAATCCCGGTAGAGTGGCAAGCCCAACAACGTTTTCATGCGCTCAATCAGCGCATCAATATGCGTGTCTTTATCACCGCCCTGCGGCTCGTCAGGCGGTATATTTTCCATAACCAACTCAATCGGGCGACGATAATCATTGTTGGTGTTTTTATGAATATCGCCGGCAATTTCGCGCACATAGTCGCCGCGATAAGCATTGCTGGGAAAATGAACCAGCTCGCCGCATTCTTCCAGGTATCTAAACCAGATACTGGTAGCCAGTATATCCATCTGCCGACCGGCATCATTAACATAATATTCGCGATGCACTTCAAAACCGACTGCTTTTAGTAAATCAGCCACCGCAGAACCATAAGCCGCGCCTCGACCATGCCCGACATGCAAGGGGCCGGTAGGATTAGCTGAAACAAACTCAACCTGAACTTTTTTACCCGCACCTACAGCGCTTAAACCAAAGTCCCGTCCTTGGGTATGAATTTGGCTGACAATCTGATATTGGGAATTGGGATTAATAAAAAAATTAATAAAACCGGGGCCGGCCAGCTCCACTTTCATAACCGCGTCATGCTGCGGCAGTGCGGCAATAATTTTTATCGCCAATTCGCGAGGATTGGCTTTTGCCGGTTTTGCCAGCATTAAAGCCAGATTTGATGCAAAATCGCCATGCTGTGTATCACGGGTACGTTCTATCGATATATTCGGAATAACATCCAGACCAAGCATACCCTCTGCTTTGAGAGTTTCAACGGCTTGTAGAATCAGTTCCTCTATTTTTTGTTTCATTGCTTCACGGCGGTAGTTAGATCAGATAAATAGCGGCTCATTATCCATTAAAACGGCCTGATTATCCATTCAAACAGCATCAGTACAAATCTACCGGGTCTACATCCAGCGACCAGCGTACTTTTTTGGCCTGTTTGAGCTTGGCTATTTCAGGTATTAATACATCAAGCAACACTTGTAATTCCTTACGATGGGTGTTTTGAAACAACAATTGGTAACGGTAAAGACCGGCCCGCCTGGCCATTGGCGCAGCGACGGGGCCCAAAACCTGGGTATGTCCTGTATTGTAGGTCTGTACCAAGGCGTTGACCGCCTGAAAGAAAAGCGGTGGGCTATCAACATCACCGGCCTGCACCCGTAATAAGGCCTGATAACTAAACGGCGGTAATAAAGCGGCTTTACGTTCAGCCAGTGCCGTTTTGGCAAAACTTCGATAACCTTCACGGATTAAAGTGGTTAATAAAGGATGCTCCGGTTGCCGTGTCTGCATAATGACTTTACCCGGCTTTTCAGCGCGTCCGGCACGGCCTGAAACCTGCACAATCATTTGCGCCAGTTTTTCGGGCGCATGAAAGTCAATGCTGAATAGTCCGCTATCCACATCAAGAATCGCCACCAGGGTCACATTAGGAAAATGATGGCCTTTGGACAGCATTTGCGTCCCCAGAATAATGTCCACTTTACCCTGATTTATTTGCTGCAAATAATTTTCCAGCGAACCTTTGCGCTGCGTAGAATCTCGATCCAAACGCACGCTTACTTTATTGGGGAACAATTCGGCCAGCACTTTTTCTACCCGTTCTGTGCCTAAGCCCAACGGTGTCAACTCACCGGTTTTGCAAGCCGGACATTGCTTAATCAGGCGTTGTTCCTGACCGCAATGATGGCAACGCAAACACGCTTCATTAAAATGAATCACCATATTGGCATCGCAGCGTTGACAGCGTGCAACCCAGCCACAGCTATGACAAATCAGCGTCGGCGCAAAACCGCGTCGATTCAGAAACAGCAAAACCTGTTCATTTTTTGCCAGGATAAGGCGCATTTCCTCAACCAGAGCTTCAGACAAACCCTCACAGATTCTTTTATTTCTGATGTCCATTAACTGCAAGACAGGTTCTATGGCATTGCCCGCACGCTCAGGTAAATGTAACAACTGGTAACGCTGCTTGTCAACGTTATACAAGCTTTCCAGAGACGGTGTTGCTGAACCCAGCAAAACAGGAATATGCAACAACTTGCCCCGCACGATCGCAATATCCCGGGCAGAAAAACGAAAGCCTTCCTGTTGCTTAAACGAGGCATCGTGCTCTTCATCAAGGATAATCAATCCCGGATTTTTTAACGGTGTAAATAACGCCGAGCGTGTACCCAACAAAATAGAACAATCACCTTGCTGCATTTGTAGCCAGGCGCTTTGCCGCTGATTATCGGTCAACTTGGAATGCGACAAGGCAATATTGATGGCAAAGCGCTGTCTAAACCGGTCTTCAAGTTGCGGCGTTAACGTAATTTCCGGCACCAGTACCAAAACCTGCTGCCCCCGTTCCAGTACCGCGCGAATAATCTGTAGATAAACTTCTGTTTTGCCGCTACCGGTAACACCCTCCAGCAAAAACACCCCAAACTGCCCGAGACTGGCACAAACCGCTCCTATCGCCGCTTGCTGCGGTGGATTACACTGCAAGGCATTATTTCTGATTAAGGCTTCCGGATTATTCAGCTTGGCCGCGTGCAATTCAAGTTGCACCCATTGTTTTGCGATTAATGCTTTTACCGCAGCTCGCCAATTGTCATTCCATGTCGAAAGCTCCGCTTCTGAAAGACTCGC
>CAIQND010000151.1 GCA_903873045.1 uncultured Methylococcaceae bacterium
CTGCATTATTGCTGAAATTGGCGGATTTTAAAATCATGCTGTTTTTTGTTTAAAAATATGTTTATTTTTTATCGGCGATTTTAGCGGCAAAGTTTACTTTTTTCTCGTAATTTAAAAGAAGTCGACCCGCTCAATGTCAGTAATCAGGGTAAAAACCATCATTGATTAACTGCTCAAATGTCCACGGACAAACCGCCTCGAATTCGTCTATATCAAGTTTGGTTTCCTTGGCTGCATTAACTCTAGCCAGGGTATAAGCATCATTTATCAGGTCGGGTAATTGCGGCTTTAAGCCGGGGTTGTCTTTAATGACACTCGCCAGCTTTAACCGCTGCCCGATAATGGTAAGTGTCCAACTTCTGCCCCGTCTGTTTGATTGGTATTTCCATTTGAGCAAGTGCATTAGTAGCATCGTCAAACGACTTTCAAGTTCGCGTTTTTCGCTCCTTCCCATGGTTTCCACTTCCTCTATCAAGTTGATAATATCTAACTCATTAAGTCGCCCGGCCTTTAATAACGAGGCTTGCTCTTGTGTCCATCCATAGAAGTCTTGGTTATAGTTAATCATGGCTTTACTCGTTGTTGGGAGTCGTTGTGCTTATCGTTGGGTTATGCCTGTCTATTGATCGGGATAACATTCGAGTCAGTACCGGTTTCGCAAGATTCAATATAGGGTCATAAGAAACAAAGAACCGCGTAGATAAAGGCTTGCAGAAGTTGTGAATGCGTCAACAAGTATCATATAATAACATAAAATATTTTCATAAAAATAAAACACATCCTCATGACAGTCTTAGATATTGAGCTATTACAAGCCGATTTAACCCATAAAAACCCACGCACCATCCTTAAAAAAGCGTTGGAGTTGTTTGACAACATCGCTATTTCTTTTAGTGGCGCAGAAGATGTGGTGCTGATTGATATGGCGGTTAATATCAAAAAAGACATCCGTATTTTCTCTTTGGATACTGGTCGCTTGCACCCTGAAACTTACCGCTTTATAGAAAAAGTCAGAAAACATTATCAGATAGAGATTGAATTATTAACGCCGGATCGAAATGTGCTGGATGGCTTGGTAAAAAATAAAGGCCTGTTTAGTTTCTATGAAGAGGGTCATCAAGAATGTTGCGGCATTCGTAAAGTTGAACCCTTAAAACGCAAACTGGCAACGGTTGATGCCTGGATTACCGGTCAACGCAAAGATCAAAGCCTGGATACGCGACAAGACATTCCTGAAGTGCAAATCGATACGGCGTTTTCTAGGGCCGAGCATTCGCTAATAAAATTTAATCCCTTGATAAATTGGAGTTCAGCGCAAGTTTGGGATTATATTGAAGCCTATCAGGTGCCTTATAATGAACTGCATGAAAAAGGCTTTATCAGCATAGGCTGTGAACCTTGCACCCGTGCTGTTCTGCCTAATCAGCATGAACGTGTAGGTCGGTGGTGGTGGGAATCGGGTACTAAAAAAGAATGCGGGCTACATGCCGGAAACTTAAAATAAGGGCTGTCTATTTTATTGAAATTATATTAACGCGTGACGTTTTCGTTAGTCGCGATGTAGGCGTCGCTCCCACCGTGGGAGCGACGCCTACGTCGCGACTATAGTTCGTCATAAGGTTAGCCTGTCTGGTCTCAGCTATGATTTGATAGACTTACCTGCATCATTTTTTAAAATCACTGAATAAAAACTTAAAGCTCTACTGCAATAGCTTCCAACAGCTTATCCAGCACCTTGTCACTTTCGGTATTAACCGTTATGACATACGCCTGTTCGTCAGTTGACAACGCTTGCGCTGATTGCAGTTGCTGTTTCAACACCGCCAGTGTTGCCTCTGACACATCGTTTTTTCGCTGGGTCACCCGTCTCTTTAATTCGTCAGCAGATGCCTGAAAATCAATGATGATAAATTTAACGCCACTTTCGCTTGCCAGCTTTTTAAAGTGCTCACGCTGTTCGGTTTTAAGAAAAGTCGCATCAACAATGGCAGAAAAACCGGCTTCAAGAACCTGTTTTGCACAGTCAGCCAGATGAAGATACGTTTTCCGACTCGCCTCTTTTGTGTAAAGTCCGTCATCAATGCCGCTGCCGGTAGCAGCTTGTGCCTGAAAACCGAATAGCCGCTTGCGTTCTATATCTGAACGTATCTGCAAGGCAGCTATTGTTTCGGCAAGCTGATCTGAATAAGTCGATTTACCGGAACCCGAGTAACCGTGGGTAATAATTAAGGCAATGGGGATTTTTTGGGTGAAACGCTCGGCCAGATTGGCAAATCCGGTATATTTCAAACAAGCCTGATTAAAGTCCGCCGCATTTTGTTGCTGTGCATTACGCAACAACGAAACTTTGGCACACACCAACGCACGATAAACCAGATAGTAGCGCAATAAAGCCAGTCCCTGATAATCACCTGCGTGTTGTAGATAATGATTGAGCAAACGGAAAGCGTAGTGTTCATAACCCGCGTTGATGAGGTCAATCACCAAAAAAGCCGTTTCACTCATGACATCAATCCAACGTAGCTGTGGATTAAACTCGATACAATCAAACAACGTCACCTGGCCGTTGATCAGCGTCATATTACTTAAATGCAAATCACCGTGGCATTCCCGTATAAAGCCCTGCTCTCTCCGGTGCTGCATTAAGGCAGTCTTGCCATTCCATTCCTTATTACCCCACGTCTCAAGTGCTTGAAGCTGCTGTTTTTGTTGGTCATCGACCAGTAAGAGTCTGATATGATCAAAATTCTCGTCAAACCAATGCTTGATATCGTCACTGTGACCATAAGAAGATGCAGCCTCCGCTTTTTCGATAACATCATGAAAATCAGCCACAATGTCCGTAATTTGGTCAATTTCATCGACATTCAACTGCCCGCACAGGGCAAGTTCACTTAAGGTTAATCCTGAGGGAAACTGACGCATCTTAACGGCATATTCAATCGCCTCCCCTGCGCCGCCCATTTCGGGCTGCTCGGGATGACCGGTTATCGGTATCACATCAAGATACAAATCCGGTGCCAAACGCCGGTTAAGTCTTATTTCTTCATGACAAAAAAAGCGGCGTTTATCCAACGTAGAAAAATCCAGAAAACCAAAGTTAACCGGCTTTTTAATTTTGTAGGCGTAAGATCCAGTCAGTAACACCCAAGAGATGTGCGTCTCAACAATACTAAAAGCCGTTACTTTATGCGGATACGCACCGGCTTCAGATAAGGCCTTAATTAAAACCCGGCCTGAATACAGTGCGCTTTGATGGCTATCCATAGATAACGGAAAACTATCGACAATACTCGTCTAAATCTTCATTGACTTCTTCAAGATCAAACGCTTCAGGATCAAATCCCCCATCCAACCATTCCATCATCTCCTCATAGTCAGGATTTTTTGGATCAGAAAGGGTATTAATAAGCTCTTCATAACCCCAAACTCCACCACAATCTTCTGGTGGACAGGCACGTTTACCTTTAAGGCAAACAGGCAAGGCAATGTTGGCATCAAAAGGAAGTATTTTTTCAAGCAGTATTTTGTGCTCCCAGCTATCTCCAAAATCGTATTCATAAACCAGGGAATCTTTTTCCTTGGTTAATAATTGAGATA
>CAIQND010000152.1 GCA_903873045.1 uncultured Methylococcaceae bacterium
ACAGACGCGTAGGTCGGGTTAGCGAGAGCGTAACCCGACAAATCGTACTATCTGTGTCGGGTTACGGCTAGCGCCTAACCCGACCTACAGAGATTATTAGCATCTTTTTTGATAAAAAAGTGTCAACTACTTTTGAGCTTCTATGAAGGATGCCTAGAACCGCCTGAAGAAATGCGGCAGCTTGGCGACAATTATGATCCCTTATGGGCGATTTTGGATGATCTGGATAATCGATACAAGCAAGGAAGGGTTTTACCCAAGGGCGAATATCTTCACTTTTTCCTGCTGGCAGTAAATCCTCGACAATCCGGCAAGAATGTAGCAAAGCATTTAGTGCAAACCTGTTTAGAAAACGGTATCCGGAAAGGTTACAAAACAGGTGTTGTCGAAGCAACCGGTATCGTCTCTCAACACATTTTTAGAAAATTCGGTTTTGTCGCTCGTTTTGAAGCGCCCTATAAAACGTTTACTTTTCAAGGCAAACCGGTCTTTTCGTCCATTAAGGATCATCACGGCATCATTCTTATGGACAAAGCACTTATCTAATAAAAACGAAGCATTTAGATCAAGAGTTGGCGATTTGCTCGCGAACTTCCATGACCTGATTGACTACCGAATCAATCGCTTTCAGGTCAGTCCACGGGCTCATGATAAATGATTTCAAAGCGGCAACTGCCGGTGCATCCGGATAATTTGCGTAGCGGTAAGCCAATGTCCAAGAGAGCAATACGCCTTCGCCTTGCATGACGCGCTCGTAAATCAAATCAAATACCTGCCGGTTATACGCATTATTCGCCAATAACTGGCTGCGGTAGTCTGGGTCATTCAATTCACGGTGCAGTGCTTTTTCAGCATCAACCCCTGGCGGATAAACGCGAAACAGCGTGACCGGGCCGTAATTGTAGTCATTTAATACCTGAATGCAGTCATGTCGCTCCAAACGCTCACGGAGCATTTCCGCCATTTCTACATTATGCCCGATAAGTACGCGATAACCTTGCTTGCCCAACAGCGTCATACTTGCCAAGGCTGCGAGTGCGCCAGCACCGGAACGGGAACATTCAAGCGTGTAAATACCGGGATGATGCTGACCAACTTGGTAAAGATAAGGCATTTGTTCCGGTTCACGACTGAGTAGCGCGAATGAACTTCGGTCTTTGATCAAAATAACACTTGAAATATAAGGGGCATAGCCGGTCTTGTGTAAATCAATACCAATACTGTCAGCCAGTTGCAAACTCTCAATACGCGCTAGCGAATCCGTTAATGAGCGCAGGGTTCGGGCATGAAAACCCAAGGGATTATTATCAAAATCGTAATCCCGAAACACCGACCATGCCCAACCGATCACAGCATCCGCATGAATATGAGGCACATAATCAAGTCCGTATTCCTCCACCAGCTCGTTACGCAAATGCACGATAGCCGCTAAGTCATCGATACCAAAGGCATCGGTCGTGCCCAATGTGGCAATGATAACCGCCACTTTTTCCCCGCGACTTAACGAAGCTCGCAGCGCCTCTTCCAATGCTGATAATGACATCTCATTGTTTGAGGTCGAAGGAATGGCGATCAGGTTTTTGGTTCCCACTCCCAACCATGCCGCAACATTAAGCCGCGAATAATGGGACACATCAGAGGAGAAAATTTTAAACTCTTCACGAATGCCGTCCTGCATTCCCCTGCCCCCGAGTATTTTTTCAATCCCCAGTTTACAGCCATAAAGAATAGTACCGGTACCGCCAAAGGTAAACAAGCCGCCTGATTGCAGAGGATCGTAACCCACCAAATCGGACAGCATCGCAATACACTGAATTTCAACTTCAGAAAAACGTCCTGCGTATTCGTCGGTGATAATATTGGGATTATAAATCGCAGCCGCAATAAACGCCGTAATACTGGGGATGGTCGGTGGTGGAATGACATTAAGTTGCGCGTTGGGATGTGACCAGATCGTCATGCCCTGACAATAATCCGCCAACAATGCAGTCATATCCTCAACAGAACTGATAGCATCCGGAAATACCGCCTGCTGACTTGCATCGTAATGATTATCCTTAACCCCGTTACCCAGCAATGGCTTGGCCGATTTTAGGCTGTCCACCTGATCCAAAAAGCGCGAAACGGAATGGACAAAATAACCATCCATAATGGGGTCAGACACGGGAGATGGAAAATAAGTCTTCAGATGCTCAAGCACATCGGCATAGTGACGTAGTTGTTTGCGCTCAATTTCCATCGTAATCCCTGTTTATTTATTAACCTGGTTAGCCTGTATCGACAGTTTACCTGATGAGTTTAGTTTGATACAACCTTCTTGTGTCAATATTAACGACTTAGGAATGTGCATGAAATAACTTCGGCATCTTGCTCCCTCTCCCGCTGGGAGAGGGCTGGGGTGAGGGAATATAAATGGTCAAGTTATTTCATGCGCGTTCCTTACAATAAATAGCCAATACGCTTTACGGGGTTATTAAACCAAAGGAACGGCTTCTCCCAGTCACTTACCTGAAAAATAATTTGGGGGTAATGAGCTATCCTTTAACACTTATTTCCAATACTTTACTCCACTGTCCGACTTGGGCATCTCGAATACGATAAATAGCCCGATACTTCCATAACACCACAGTGCCGGGTGATGGCAAAGGTGCGCTATCTTCAAAACGGGTGGTCATTTGAATGGTAACCAAACTAAACGAGCCGGTGCCGTAATCGGCTTCTATTAATAAAGCATCCGTGCCATTATGATACCAATACAAAAC
>CAIQND010000153.1 GCA_903873045.1 uncultured Methylococcaceae bacterium
AACCGTGGCCATCAGCACCCAAGCTTATTATGAGGTGGACGGACTGACCGTCGCTGCCACGTATTATTTTCGGGTCGCTGCCGTAACCCCCACGGGCACCACGGACTTTTGTGCGCCTGTGCAAAAGTTGGTGGTCTAAACTGCGCTGTATTTATAAGGAGCCGCGTAGGTTAGCGATAGCGTAACCCGACGCATTGGAGCTGCAAATGTCGGGTTACGTTATCTCGCTACGCTCAATAAGCTAACCCGACCTTGGCTCTGCACTCGAACACTAATCTGGATTACAAAATTATCTTAATTTTAATAATTTGTAAGGAACTATTAAAAAATGAAAAAATATATAACGCTAATGTTGGTAACAGCCATCTTTGTACCCATCGCAAATGCAAATAATGTAAGCCTTAATTATTCTGACATCACGTCATTGACAAATATAGTTCTAGACGGCGGGGTGGCTCCATCCATCACAATTGGCGACACATTAACCGAGAAGCTCACCACAGCGGCCGGCCTAAGCTTCTCACTAAATGGTGAATATTCCCTGTTCCTTTGGAACTACACACAAGGAGGCAATCACGGCACTACTAACGACACAAGTTGGCAATTTCTCTTAAATGGTCAACAAGTCGAGGCCGGTTCATCCGGCAGTGGGAATTGCTACGGCGCATGTTTTGCACTGGCTATGTTAAACGGTAACTATACCGGCATATTCAACGAAATCGACATACAAGTGTCAAACATAAAACAAACTGATCCCATTAGTGATCCTTTTGCACAATACTCCACCAAAAATTCTTTTGAATACGGAGGAGCATACGGAGGATTACAAATCACTGCAGTCCCCGTCCCTGCCACTATCGGGTTGTTCGGCTCGGCACTCGCTGGCTTTATTGGCCTTAATCGTCGCAAGCAACAATCTGCTTAACTCGGGAATCAATGGGGTCAAATCAATGGGGTCACAAATCAATGGGATCCATAAATCAATGAAATCAATGGAAATCAATGGAAATCAGGAAATCAGGAAATCAATGGGGTCAAATCAATGGGGTCAGACTCGATTTATTTATAGATCGCCTTGTTTTTAAATGAAAATTTGCCTAACTCAACGCTCCAACGGAGCTTCGCTAACGCTACGTCCGCTGAGACTTGCGTTAGGCTACCTGAAAAGTTGACCCTTCCAGCAAAATAACATACTATTTATAGTATGTGGAAAATTTACGAACATAAACGCGTCGAAAAGCAATTAAAATCATGTCCAATCGAAGTGCAAAAAAGATATGAAAAGTGGAAAGATATTGTTGCTATATCCGGTCCACCAGCGCTAATCCTGATTAAAGGTTTTTCTGATGAAGCGTTAAAACTTACATTGAGCGGGTACTACCCATAAGAAAGTTGATATATTTGCCACCGTTGGCCCAAAAAGCGACAGAATTTTTTGCCGCAAAGGCGTAAGCCCGTCAATCACATGATGCGATTGTTGTCCGGTAGAAATTTTAAGGCAGTGAATGCCGTACAAAAGCTGAAATAGCCAGCGCAAAGTAGGGTTTTCTATCTCTTGATGAAGCTGATTAGGCTACGTTTCTTTCTGTTCCGCCAAAGCCGCCCGCATCCGTCGCTCGGCAATCCCATAAACCAGCAAAGACAATAACATCACCATCAGCAACGCCATAATACGCTTAGGTGTTTTCACAAAC
>CAIQND010000154.1 GCA_903873045.1 uncultured Methylococcaceae bacterium
CTTAGCATAAGCGCATGGAGTAGGTTAATCATTATAATCAGAGTAAAATCTCAATATTTAGACAAGACCCTGATTACTCGCCATTACATGCTTAACAAAGAAAAGCTCAATAATTTAGCACAAGAGATTTGGAAATCCGCCGAAAGTTTACGGGGCAAATTTAAAGCCTACGACTATCAAAACATTGTTTTACCGATGATCACCATTCGTCGGATTGAATGCGTATTGGAAACCTGGCGTAATCAGGAACGCGTTAATATTGAGCTTACATTCCCTAACGATTCCCCTGAGCAAATTCAAGAACGCCTGAAGAAAAGAGAAAAAAGCTTTCGTTTTTGGAACAGCAGTGACTGGACATTAAAACGCTTGAGTGATGAAGCGCCGCAGTTGTTGGAAGAAAATTTCCGCGATTACTTAAAAGGCTATTCGCCCAATATCGAAAGTATTATTGATCATTTCAATTTTAGAGAAACCTTGGGCAAGCTGAAAAAAAGCGGACGACTTGCCACGATTGTCGAGCAATACGCCGGTGAGGATTTAAGCCTGGATCGACTTTCCAACCTTGAGATGGGTTATGTTTACGAAGAACTGTTACGGCGCTTTTCAGAGCAAAGTGGTGAAGAAGCGGGGGAGCATTTTACGCCGCGTGAAGTGATACGGTTAATGGTTGAATTGCTGGATATTAAGTTTACCCAGGATTTAGAAAGCCTTGCCATTTATGATCCGGCTTGCGGTACGGGCGGCATGTTGTCAGTCGCTAAGACCCAATTACTCGACCAGATAGAAGATGCCCAAAAACGACTAGCCGCTGAAAAGCTCATCACGCTTTATGGTCAAGAACTGCAACCGCACAACTTTGCCATTTGCCAAGCGGAAATGCTGTTAAAAGAAGACCAGAGCTTTATATACCTCGGTAACTCTCTAATTCCTTACACTGAAAACAGTGACGATAAAGGCGATCAGCTTAATAAAGAAGAAAACCGCTTTGATTACATGCTCAGTAATCCGCCGTTTGGCGTAACGTGGAGTGATTACAAGACGCCAGCGGAAAAATTCAAATCCACTCGTTATAAAGCCGGAATGCCGCGCAGTAATGACGGCGCGTTGTTGTTTTTGCAAACCATGTTAGCCAAGATGAAACCGGTTGAACAAGGCGGCAGTAAAATCGCTGTCGTATTTAACGGCTCACCGTTAAGCAATGGTGATTGTGGGTCAGGTGAAAGCGAGATTAGGCGTTGGGTCATAGAAAATGACTGGCTGGACACCATCGTTATGTTACCCGACCAGCTTTTTTATAATACCGGCATTTTTACCTATATCTGGCTGCTGGGTAACAACAAACCGGACAACCATAAAAACCAAGTCAAAATTATTGATGCCCGTGAGCAATACGAAAAAGAACCCAAATCTTTCGGCAATAAACGTAATCGCATGGTTGACGGTCACCGCCACTGGGTAATAGATGCTTACCAGAACCATTGGCAAAGCGGCGACAATACCAATATCAAATTATTTAAGCCGTCGGATTTCGCTTTTCATAAAGTCAGCGTGGTGTTTTGGCAAACTGATGAAAACGATCAGCCAGCTTTTATTAGGGAACCTTTTGAAAAAGCCTTAACGCCTGCTATCATCAAAAAAGAACAGACTTTTTACGGCAGCGAGTTGGTGTTTTATCTGACGATAAGCGATGGACAACAGCAACAGCCGCTCGAATTAATCTTGCAGGCAAAAGATGTGTTTGCCACGGTTTATCAAAAAGCGGCAAAGACTTTGTTTAAAACCGAACTCAAACAAGCTTTGGCAGGACTCAACTCAAAAGAGCAGGCTGCCACTGAGAAAGCCTTTATCAACGGTCTAAAGGTGTCGAATGTTGACTATCGCCACCGTTATTATGTGCAGGATAACGAATACATCCCTTACGGTGAAGACATCCAAGCCTTTTTAGAACGTGAAATCGCCAAGCCAATTATCCGCTGGCAAGACAGCCCGCAATTGGGTTATGAGATTTTACCCAATAAATATTTTTATCACTACCAAGCACCCAAGCCCACCGCCGAGTTGTTGGCCGATTTTTGGGCATTGGAAACTGAAGCAGTTAATCTCTTGAAAAGTTTAGAGGATTAGGCCAATCGGTATAGGCTGATGAAAAATCATGTTTTCATATTAAAAACCGAATACATTCAGGATAACGCCATGATTGATATTAATAATCTGCATCTACAATATTTAACTAATTCACAAGGAGAACAAACGGCTGTTGTCTTGCCTATTCAGGAGTTTATGGAATTAATGGAAGACGTTGAAGACCTCATTGCTGTCGCTGCACGCAAAAATGAACCGACGACTTCTCATAAAGACTTTTTAACCGAGCTGGCTAACGATGGCCTTATATGAACTTCGCTGGAAAGAGTCTGCCAAGAAAGAATTAAAAGGGCTGGATAAACCGATGATTAAACGTTTGCTGGAAAATATTACCCAGCTGGCTGAAAATCCCCGTCCGGTGGCTTGTAAAAAACTACAAGGAGCGGATAACCTATATCGCGTCCGAGTTGCAGATTATCGTGTTGTGTACTCAATAGATGATAATGTTTTAATAATTGAGATTATCCGTGTCGGACATCGCCGAAAAATTTACCAACGGAAATTTGGTTAATTTTGGAGAAGGAAATGGCTTTAAAAAGTCTTCTACAGCAGTCGTTGAAAAACATAGTAGGGAATCGCAACAAATGGCAATGGCTGAGTTTTGTGCAACATTCGATGAACTGGACATTAATTCTGTTGAAGATGAGGTGCGTTTGATTCGTAAAGGACGGAGGAGATTATCGGTTGAGTCATTATCTGAAAAAGTTCAGAAGGCTTGGGATAATTCATAACATGGCGTTATATTATTTTTTGTAAGGCAACTTAACCATGAGTAACAAACCATGATTACTAAGGAACAACTAAAAATTGAAATCGACAGCTTAGAAGATGAACAACTGTTGGAGTTCATTCATTCGCTCATCCAAAAAGCCCGCACAAACAACCAAGTTGAACCGAGCTTGATGAGTCAATTACGTAGCGTACAAATTACTGCTCCGAGTGATTTTGCGCAAAATATTGATGGCTACTTGAACAATGAGAAATTATTTTGAATACACTGTTTATCGATACCGGTTTTATCATTGCCTTAATCAATACTCAAGACATCTATCATGAACATGCCAAGCGCTTATCTTTAAAGTACGAAAGCCATCCCGTTATCACTACCGATGCCGTGTTATTAGAGATAGGCAATGCCTTATCGTGCTTTGCCAAACCGGAAGCCGCCAAAATTATTCAGTATTTTCAAAACTCCAAGACAGCGACTGTGTTTCATATAACCCCCGACTTGTTTGAAAAAGGATTGGCATTGTATGAAAAGTATCTGGATAAATCATGGGGACTGGTTGATTGCATTTCCTTTGTGGTAATGGAAACAACAGCAACGAATCACGTTTTAGCATTTGACCAACACTTTACTCAGGCTGGCTTTATCGTGTTGGAGAATTAGGCTATGATGCATAACGCAGTGATGCAAG
>CAIQND010000155.1 GCA_903873045.1 uncultured Methylococcaceae bacterium
AAAGAACCCTATCGTTTTTTTTACTTTCGCAACGGCACTCCTTATATCAATTTCCGTCAAGATAATTCAAAAAGTGCAGGAAAAGTACGACAGTTACGTCGGGAAGATATTGATTCTGAAAAATCTATTCTGGCACAACGACGAGACCCGGATCATTATCCGGAATTAACTTATTTGGCCGATGTTTTTACCAAGATACGGATTTATCGTGATTGGTCGTTTGGGCGTTACACAGCGCCACGCTTGCCGCAAAAAGTGGATTTGCCAACAGATTTCTTGCTGGAAAATTGTCAAAACTTGGGTTTGATTCTTAACAAACTACGCAATATACCTGAAGTTAAAGACGCAATCTTGGATGCTTTAAATGCGCTTTATCCGACTATTACGGATTTTGGTGTCAGCATAGAAGGCGGCAGTGTTCAGGTTTTTCTGCATGAAGGCCGTTTTTCCATGCCTGCCACGCGGCTTTCGGATGGGACGTTACGCTATTTATGTTTACTTGCCATTCTTTGCCATCCCAAGCCACCCCCATTGATTTGTATTGAAGAACCGGAATTGGGACTTCACCCTGATGCTTTGGGCAAGCTTGCAGAGTTAATGAAAGTAGCTTCGAGTCGAACACAGTTGATTGTCACTACGCATTCTGATTTATTGGTTGATGCTTTTACTGATATGCCGAATGCTGTCGTTACGTTTGAGAAAGAAGGTGAAGCTTCGAGCGTTAAGCGTTTGGATGCGGCGGAACTGGAAGAGTGGCTTAATAAATATACACTGGGAGCAATGCGGCAAAGTGGGCACATTGGTGGGAATCGATGGTAAAAAGAGATTTCAAAATTTTCGTTGAGGGTGGGTCGAAAGGAGCACTGAATAGCCGTTGTCGGGAAGGTTTTAGTCAATTTTTTGAAAAATCCGGACTAAAAGGCAAGATGCCGAAAGTGGTCGCTTGCGGTAGTCGACAACATGCGTATGACGATTTTTGTGTTGCGTTTAGCAAGGCCAAGCCGGGCGATGTTTTCTTGCTGTTGGTGGATAGCGAAGCACCTATTAACGGCATAGAAAGCCAGGTATGGAATCATGTACTTTTGCGAGAAGGTGATAAGTGGCCTAAGCCTCCAAGTGCCAAACCCGTCCATCTGCATTTTATGGTGGAATGTATGGAAGCGTGGTTTATGGCAGACAAAACGTGTTTGGAAACTTACTTCGGACAAGGATTTGAATCGACCCAATTACCCGCTCGGAATGACATTGAGAAAATTGCCAAAATTGATCTTTATAAAGGCTTGGCAAATGCCACTAAAAACTGTAAAACCAAAGCAGCTTATGGCAAGGGCGCTCATTCATTCGATATTCTTGGGAAAATTGATCCAGCCAAAGTTATTGCCGCCTCACCTTATGCCAAACGCCTGATAGACCAGCTTCTCATTAATGCTTAGGCATTGGCTGGCTGGCATCACATACTTATAACCCGAAACGTGTTGTAGTGGTATGCGATATATTCCTTTATATATTCACGGATATCAACTTAAGTCGGGACATTTTTTTGTAGGGACAGGCTTTACGCCTGCCCTTTAATGCCACGATGTTAGCAGGGCAACCGCAAGGGATTGCCCCTACAAGACACGGATATCGTTACATAAAATGGCCATCCACGTAAGCCGGAACAAGCCGCAATACTTAACTTTAAACTGTCCCTACCTTACGTGGGTAGCCTATATTCACCTACTATCAATCAGGTAAAAAAATGTTAAAGAAATCTTATTCAGCCATTATTTTAATAGCTGTTTTTTTTAGTACACAGGCTTATGCCGACGGGCATAAAGTGGCGATTGCCAGTGCGCATCCGTTGGCAACGGCGGCGGGCTTTGAGATTCTGGACAAGGGCGGCAATGTGTTTGATGCGGCTGTGGCGGTTAGCGCGGCATTGGCGGTTGTTGAACCCACCGGTTCAGGCTTGGGGGGCGGTGGTTACTGGTTGCTGCACAGGGAAAAAGACGGTTTTGAAACCCTGATTGATGGCCGTGAAAAAGCGCCATTGGCAGCGCATAAAGCGATGTATCTGGATAAAGATGGCCAAGTAATTCCAAAATTATCACTTGATGGCGCGTTGGCGGCGGCTATTCCCGGTATGCCTGCGGGCTTGGTGCATCTGTCGGAAAAATACGGAAAGTTGCCACTAGCGGAAAGTTTGGCACCGGCAATCCGCTATGCCCAGACAGGTTATGCTATTGGCGAGCGTTATTTAAAAATGCTCAAAGTCAGAGCCGAGTTAATCAAGCAATACCCTGCGACAGCCGATATATTTCTGGATAACGGCAAGTTACCCCAGCCTTATTCCATACTAAGACAACCGGATTTGGCGCATACTTTAACTCAGTTGGCAAAATCAGGTAGGGACGGATTTTATAGCGGTTGTATGGCCGATAAATTGGTTAAGGGGGTCAATAAGGCGGGTGGTATTTGGACAAAAGAAGATCTTGAGTCTTACCAGGTTGCCGAGCGTAAACCGGTAACCGGTCAGTATAAAGGTATAAAAATCACCAGTGCTGCGCCGTCATCTTCGGGTGGCATAGTGTTGATTCAAGCCTTAAATATTTTATCCGGTTACGATTTGCAAAAAACGGATGAGATTACCCGCAAACATTTGATAACGGAAGCCATGCGCCGCGCTTATCATGATCGTACATTGTATTTGGGTGATGCCGACTTTATTGATATTCCCGTTAAACGCTTGTTAAATGAAGATTATGCCGCCGGTTTGCGTAGCAGTCTTCGACCCGATAAAGCTTTGCCGAGTGAAATGTTGTCTGGCGAGTTAGATCAACAACGCGAAGGCACCAATACTACCCATTTCTCCATTATTGACGAGGAAGGTAATCGGGTTGCCGCAACGCTCAGTATTAATTTTCCTTTTGGATCAGGCTTTGTAGTGGCAGGAACCGGTGTTATTTTAAATGATGAAATGGATGATTTTTCCAGTCTGCCAGGCACCATGAACGGCTATGGTTTGGTAGGCGGTGTTGCCAATGCCATCGCACCCGGCAAACGGATGTTATCCAGTATGACCCCAACCTTTCTTGAAACCGACAATCAGGTTGCCGTGCTGGGTACGCCGGGTGGCAGTCGTATTATTTCAATGGTGCTGTTGGCGGCACTGGATTTTGCCAAAGGCAACGGGCCGGAATCGTGGGTACAAGTACCACGTTTCCATCATCAATTTATGCCTGATGTGATTGAATATGAAAAAGGTGCTTTGTCTGATGCCGAGATTACCGGACTTGCCGCAAAGGGTCATCAACTAAAAGTAGCGCGTTATCCTTATGGCGATATGCAGGCCGTGTTATTAAATAAAGCCAACCAGTCACTGTCTGCTGCCAGTGATAAACGCGGCGAGGGCAGGGCGGTTGTTGGGCATTAA
>CAIQND010000156.1 GCA_903873045.1 uncultured Methylococcaceae bacterium
CACTATCATTGATGGTGCCGGTTCTGAAGAGCAAATCAAAAGCCGTGTTGCACAAATTCGTGCACAAGCTGACGATGCAACTTCTGACTACGACAAAGAAAAACTGCAAGAGCGTTTGGCTAAATTAGCTGGCGGTGTTGCCGTGATCAAAGTTGGCGCTGCCACTGAAATTGAAATGAAAGAAAAGAAAGCCCGCGTTGAAGATGCCCTGCATTCAACTCGTGCAGCGGTTGAAGAAGGCGTAGTGGCGGGTGGCGGTACTGCACTGGTTCGCGCATTGTCAGCATTGGTTGGTTTGGAAGGTATTAATCACGACCAAACTGTCGGCGTTAATATCTTGCGTCGTGCAATGGAAGAGCCTTTACGTCAAATCGTAGCTAACGCAGGCGACGAGCCTTCAGTAGTATTCAATGAAGTGTTAAAAGGTACTGGCAGCTTCGGTTACAATGCAGCGACTGGCGAATACGGCGACATGATCGAAATGGGTATTCTTGATCCTGCCAAAGTAACACGTACTGCACTGCAAAACGCAGCCTCTGTTGCCGGCTTAATGCTGACTACAGAAGTTATGATTGCTGATGCACCAAGCGATGACAAAGGTCATGGCATGCCTGATATGGGCGGCATGGGCGGTATGGGTGGAATGGGCGGCATGATGTAATCATGCTGTCTTAAAGCTTTATTGCTTTAAGCTTCTGCTTTGTAAATGAAAAAGCCCCGGTTGTTGTTTAGCAATTGGGGCTTTTTTTATTCTGTTTCCTTTCTCCTGTTTGATCTATATGTAGATCTATTTGATCACTAAAGCTCAATATATAGTTAATTGTGTGGCAATAGGGAATCGGCATGACTAAATTAATATTTAGGCGTTTCTTTTCATCCCATATAAAATTAGAATGTATCGCATTGTTAGCAGAGTGCTACTGATATTTTCTAGCAGAGGTCATATTATGGAACACCTAAAAAACTTTCTCGCAGGCGTAAAACAAGTCCTTGTCTTAGACCCTGGCTCCCAATACATACTTCCATCTCGTAGTGATTTTTTAAGAGACGCTTCTTCGTTGCGGGACGATGCGAAGAGAGTTGCTTCTGATTTAAGCAAAGTTACAAATAAATATGGCGAACAAGCATACAACAGCACACGTAGATAACAGCAAAGGCAATCAGCAGCTATCATTCCAACAGCATGAGACTGATTGTCCTATTCTTCCTGTTTCCCAATTAGAGCAGCTCCAAAGATTCAAGCCAGAAGCTGTTGACTGGATTATAAATCAAACACAAATAGAAGCCGAACATAGACGCGCCCAAATTATAAAGGTCAATAAATATACCTTTATTGAGCGCATTGTTGGGCAAGTATTTGCCTTTGTTATAGGTTTATCGGGCGTACTTTTTGGCTCCTATGTTGCTCTTAACGAACAACCCACAGCTGGAGCAACCATAGCGGGCGCAGCTCTAGCAGGACTCGCCGGGGTCTTTCTTAGTGGAAGAAGTGGTAAATAACCGCCCCGTTTTATATAGTTTCAGGCGCTGCCCTTATGCAATCAGAGCCAGAATGGCGATTATTTATGCGGGCATTCCTGTAGAAATTCGGGACGTTGAATTAAAAAACAAGCAGCGTAAATACTACTGATGCAAGCAATTACCTTCAATCAAGTCACGGGTTAGGCGATAGCCGTAACCCGACAATCTTGTCACACTGTGTCGGGTTACGGCTATCGCCTAACCCGACGCCACTATCGCTAACCCGACTTTAATATTTCTGTAATAAAAATGTTGTTGTGAAATTAAACAAACTGAAGTATAAGTTATGGATAAAAAATGTAAGGCGTGGTTTTATGGGATTTCATTACCCTTCTAAATCTAACTGGGTATGTTTGATTACAAGACCTAACCCCTTGGTTTTTTTATAAGCATCTTGGGCAATGAAATTATATTGCCACTCCTAAAACGACAATTTCAGAAGTCACCTAAATTATTTTATGCACGTTCCTAAATATAGCATTTCAAACTTTGAACAAATAAAAACACGTTTCGATAGTGAGTTTGGTGTGATGTGGTCGATTATGCAGCCTGAGCCGAGGCCTTGTTTTACGACAACATGCCTTAATGAGTTACTTCAGCATCAAAGTCAGTTGCAAGCTACAAAGGGTGAAATAGTTGTTCAGGG
>CAIQND010000157.1 GCA_903873045.1 uncultured Methylococcaceae bacterium
AACCACCCGATCCCATCCCGAACTCGGAAGTGAAACCGCTTAGCGCCGATGATAGTGTGGCAGTTTGCCATGCGAAAGTAGGGAATTGCCAAGCTCTTATATTAAAACCCAAGATTTTTGTCTTGGGTTTTTTTTTGCCTGTTTTTTGGGGTTAATTAATAAAAATAACACCTTGTCCTGCAGAATCTTGTGGGAATTCTGCTCTGAACGGGTAAATATATTATGCTTTCCGTGCATTAGCATAAAATGGCGTAGGTAACTCGCAATAAATAAGTCCTCACTTTGTAGTCCTGACGTGCTTCGCAATTAAGACAGTAAAGTGCCAAGGTGGGGCGATGAAAGTATAAAATATTTTTAAATCAATCAGTTATGTGTGAATAACCCCCTGGATAAAAAAGTTAACGTATTGATTTTTATAAAAATTATTTTCATGCATTAAAAATATCTTGCTTGCCTATATTTAAAGCATATTTTATGCCAAAAATATTGTTCTTGTGTTTTTTTCAAGCTTTTGATATATAAATAAAAAATAATCAATGCATGGATTAAAAGTGGAATCATTTTTATAAAATACATTTTAACCACCCCAGTTAGGTGGTATTTATTGCGAGTTGCCTATGTACAGCTCAATAAATCTAAAGTCCCATGAATGGCCAGATAAATACACACAAAAATAGATCATTTATTTCATTTAAAATATAACAAATTCCAGAGCTTAAATGACAAATTAGCTTGATTATGCTAACATTCTACGGTTTATTAAGTGATTTTTAAATAATTTCACAGTGATTTAAGGTGTTAATCGGGCGCAGATAATTCTGATGACTATTGATATAACCGACACTAAACGCTGCACATAACGACATGAAGAGAGTACGGTCTGGAAAATGAATAAAAATTCCCGAGTAGGTAATAAAAACGCTATGCTTTACAACGCTGATTTATCGCAGGATAGCTGCGGTGTGGGTTTTATCACTCACAAACAGAGTAAACAAACTCACGATTTGCTGGTTAAATCCCATGAAGCTTTATGCACCATTCCCCATCGTGGCGGTATGAGTGCTGAAGGTATAGGCGATGGTGCAGGCGTTAATATTGATTTATCCCTCAATTTTTTTCGTAAAATAACCGGTATCGATAGTCTCGAGCTCGGTCAATTTGGCGTTGCCAATTTCTTTTTTCCGGAAGATCACGATCATTTTGATTCGGCAGCCAATGAGCTGATTGAACGGCACTTTAAAGATTTTAATTTACCGATTATTCTGTGGCGCACTATCCCAGTTGATTTGGATGTTATTAATGCCGCCTCGGTAAAGGCTCAATTGCCGATAAAACAGTGTGTATTTGGTCGTCCGGATAATTTAAAAGACGCGTCGCATAAAGACTTTGAAAAGCATATTCAGGCTGCTTTACTGGATATTGAGGTGGAAGGCTTTAGCCGTGTTGAATTGACTGGTTTTTACCCGTTATCCATGAGCTCACGCACCCAGGTTTACAAAGGTCGCTTAAATTCGTTTGAAGTTATTCCTTATTTTAAGGACTTGTACGATACCGATCACGAAATCTCTACGCTGTTTTTTCATACCCGCTTTTCTACCAATACCGCACCCGCCACCATGATGGCTCAGCCCTTTCGGTATATGGCGCACAATGGTGAGTTAAATACGGACAAGAAAAATCGTTTAAGTGAAAGTGCGATTGCCAGGCAGCATAACAAGCATCTTATTTTTCCTCAAGGCCAATCAGATTCCGGACGGTTGGATCAAACGCTGACCCGTCGCATTAACGAAGATGATATGGATATTGTCACTGCCGTTTTGGCAATGATGCCACCCGCGTGGGAAAACGACACTACCTTGTCACCCGCTGTTCGTGCGATGCTGGAATATTTCAGTTTGTATGAAGAAAAAAATGACGGCCCGGCAGCCTTGATTTTTAATGATGGTATTCGGGTTGGTGCGCGTTTGGATCGCTTGGGTTTGCGGCCTTTGCGTTCAGTAGAAACCCATGAATATTTGGCGGTAATGTCAGAAGCCGGTCAAATTGATTTTCCACCTAAAGACATTTTGAAGCGCGGTCGTATTGAAGCGGGCGGTATGCTGTATTTTGATCACAGCACCAGCGAAACTTACAATAATCATCAAGTGATGGATCGTCTGGCGAGTGAGCAGGATTATCAGGCTTTACTGGCGCAACGCTGTATTCATTTGACTGAATTGCCGCTGGTGGACTTGGCTGAAATCATTAACGAACACACATTTAATGTAGATCAGCAACATACGGCGTATTCACTTAATCAGGAAAGTTTCAGATTTCTGCTTGATCCGATGTTGGCAACCGGCGCGGAAAAAGTATCGGCCATGGGTTACGGTTTGGCACCCAATGCCCTGTCCAGTGCAGAAGGCGGCATGTCGCGCTACTTTAGCCAGCGATTTGCACAAGTAACCAATCCGCCGCTCGATTCAATTCGGGAAAGTGACGGCATGACCTTGCGTGTGGCGCTGGGGGCAAAACCTACTTTTTCGGATGAATTAAGCAAGCAATTGGTCATTGATACGCCTATTTTACAGCGGACGCATCTGGAACAAATTCGCAGACAATCCACTGTCAGTACCGTTACGCTGCCTATGGTTTACCAGCCTGATTTCAATGATGCCAAGCATAATGAAAATCTTCTGGAAGCCGCTTTATTAAAGGTTTGCGAGCAGGTTGAACAAGCCGCTAAAAATAACGTCGGCATTATTATTTTAAGCGACATTGCTATCAGTCCGGAGCTTGCGGCTATTCCGGCCTTATTAATGGTTGCAGCGGCTAATCAGCATTTGGTTAAGCAAGGCTTGCGTTTTAATTCGTCCTTAATTGCTGAAACCGGACAAGCGGCCAGTCCGCATGATATTGCCACCCTGTTGGGTTTTGGTTGTTCAGCCATTTGCCCTATTAGTGTCTATAATCGTGTTATCAGTCATTATCCCGTAGCAGAGCAGCAAAAAGTTCTCGATAAATTCCAAAAAGGTGCCGAGAAATCACTGATGAAAACCATGGGTAAGTTTGGTTTGTGTACAGTGGAAAGTTATATCGGCGGTGAGTTTTTTGAATCCAATTATCTGGATACAGATGAGTCCAGGTTAAGCCCGTATTTCCCTAATATTCACGCCTCGGTCGGCGGTGTGCGTTATGCCGATATTGCAGCCAGTGTCACTGAATGGCATCAAAAAGCCCTTGCGGTTCGTGAAGAAAAAGACATCCCGTTCTTGGGATTATTCAAAGAACGCCAGGATGGTGCAGGCCATTCTTATGGCAATACGGCGGTCAGAGAATATATCAACATGACCGATGAGGCGATTTTATATATTCCTCAGGATAAGTCGCCCGTAGCCAGCGATACCGCTTATATTGACACCGGTTACGAAAAACGCACGCCGGAACAAATTGACAGTTTTGGTATTACTCCGGCTTATCGTAGTTTTGCAAAAAATTTGTATCTTGAGCGTGATTCAAGACCTGCCTCCTTGCGGGATATTATGGCTTTTCCGGCAGATGTTGGCGCGGCAATTTCTACCGCCGATTTTGACCGTATCCTGGGAAAACAAAATTTACGCGGTAACATTAACTATTTAATTCGTGGTTTAAGCGTTGCGAAAACACCGGATGATGCTTACCGGATTGGTTTGACAGAGAACGCTTCTGCACAGCGTTTGGAACAGTTGGCGGAACACTTTAAAAAGCGTTTTTCCGACACAGAATTTACTATTACAGCGGCAGAAGATAGCTTTGTCATAAAAGTTTCTGATACCGATAGTCTGTTGGCAAACTATTTAAACACCATAAAAGCGACTCGTAATCCGATTGCTTTAAGTGATGTTCAGCCAGCGCATGAAATCACGGCAATGCTTGCGTCAGGTGCCATGAGTCATGGAGCTTTGCTGGCCGAAGCCCATGAAGCGGTTGCCGAAGGCATTAATATAGTAGGCGCTTTAAGTAACTCCGGTGAAGGCGGCGAACATTCCAGTCGTTTTAACACCTTACGCTCTTGTAATATCAAGCAATTTGCTTCAGGACGTTTTGGCGTTTGGGCCGGTTATCTGGCTGATCCTAATATTAGAGAAATTGAAATAAAAATAGCGCAGGGCGCAAAACCGGGCGAAGGGGGTCAATTACCGGCGACTAAAGTCTCTGTTGAAATTGCCGCTTTACGTGGTGGCACTCCCCGCGTTGAGTTGGTGAGTCCACCGCCCCATCATGATACCTACTCGATTGAAGATTTAGGGCAATTAATCCATGATGCCAAAGCCGCGCGTGTAAAGGTCGGCGTTAAGCTGGTGTCTTCTGAAGGTATCGGCACCATTGCGGTGGGTGTTGCCAAAGCGGGTGCGGATGTTATCAACGTTGCCGGAAATACCGGCGGTACCGGTGCGGCGGCGGTTACCAGTCTAAAAAATAGTGGCCGTTCACCCGAAATTGGTATTGCTGAAGTCCATCAGGCCTTGGCTGTCAATGGCTTGCGCGATAAAGTAATCGTACGTGGTAGTGGCGCTCATCAAAGTGGACTCGATGTGGTTAAGTCCGCTATTTTAGGTGCGGATTCGTTTGAATTTGGTACAACGGTGCTGATGATGTTGCGTTGCGTGATGGCGAAAAACTGCAATATTAAATGTCCGGCCGGGTTAACCACCGAACATGAAGAGTTTAAAGGCGACTCGCGGGTATTAGCGCAGTATTTTATGAATCTGGCGCACGAAGTTCGGGAAATACTGGCCGTGTTAGGTTATAAAAGTTTGCAGGGGATTCGTGGTAAAACTGATTTGCTGCATTTAATTGACCACCCCTCCATGGTCGGTCAACTAGATTTAACCAAAATGCTGGCTAAAGTCGAGGTCATTGTGGTACCAAAACCTGTTTATCTGGAAGCCAGTTTTATGGTTGATGATAAAATTATTGAACAGGTAAAAGCGATGCTGATAGATGGCAAACAATCACAGGTTATCATTGAAGGTAATGCCTTTAAGTTGAATAATTGCAATAAAACTGTTGGAGGACAGGCGGCGATTGATATTGAGCGGATGCTGGCCTACGAATTGACTGAACAGCAAGTTGCCGACTCTAAAATCATTTATACTCATGACCAGGGGCGCCGTTATCTGGCACCCGACAGTGTCGTTATACGTACTCATGGATCGGCGGGGCAAAGCTATGCGGCATTTTTAAATGACGGGATGCGTATGGAACATCGGGGTACTTGTAATGATGGCGTGGGCAAGTCTGCTTGTGGCGGAACTTTAGTGGTTGAATCGCCTGGTGGTGGTATTAAAACCCCCGGCAATAACGTATTGATTGGTAACTTCGCCCTGTTTGGCGCTACCGGAGGTAAAGTATTTATTAATGGTGAAGCCGGTGACCGTTTTGCTGTCAGAAACTCGGGTGCAATGGCAGTCGTTGAAGGTGTTGGAGATTTTGCTTGCGAATACATGACCAACGGTGCGATTTTAAACATCGGCGGTTTTGGTAAAGGTTTCTGTAACGGTATGTCCGGTGGTAATGCTTACCAATATGATCCTGAAAATTTACTGGAAAATTTGTATGACAAGTCGTCTGTTTCTTTGCATACTCTGACCGAAGATACTGACGCGGCGCGTGCGCATGAGCAGTTTATTCTGGCGATGCTTGAGCAACATGTGGATTATGCGAAATCCAGTAAGGCTCAAAATTTAATCAATAACTGGGAGTACGAGCGCCAGCATTTTAAATTTGCCATGCCTTTATGGCTTTATAAAACGCAAACCACGCAATTTTTGCAACAATCGATGGATCGTAAAGAAATGATCGAAGAATTGTCGCAAGCATTGGCGCAACAGCAAATTGAGCAGGTTAAAGTGGCCTACCAATCGTCACAACCATTGTTTGGTGGCGCGATACCCAGTCATGGCACCCCCGAAAAAGCATTAATATTTAAATTGGTTAATAGTTTTGCAGTACTTGAAAAAGCCCAACAATGTGCTAAAGATTTGCTTAAACATTTACCTGAAGCACTTCGTTCGCAAAGTCAAATAGAGCAAGCGGCGCGTAAACTGATTATTGAGCGTCCCCGTAAATTGCAGGAAGCGCTGGTTAAAAGTACGCGCGAAGCTTACAGCAATTACAGTGATGACCAACTGGCCTGTTTGATGGCGAGCAAACGTCTTAATGATTATAAAGCAGCATTAATCAACCGGTCGGTGCAAAGTATTTATTCCATTGGATCTAGCGCCTGGATTATTGAACAGGACAGCATCAATAAACAGGCGTTGTTGGGTATTCCGTGTATTGAAGAATATTTAGCCGGACTCGTAGGGTTGGGCATTGTTCAGGGTATGTTGAACGAAGAAATGGCTTGATATTCGCCGGATTGAACGCTTTACAAAATACCCTTTAATACTTGAATTGTTAATAACTTAAATGAAATCACCTCAACTACCACTAGATGCACCCTACAATGAAAACCAACGCGCCTGGTTAAGCGGTTTTTTTGCCGGAATGCACACGCATCTGGTTCAAAGCGCTGGCCAAGTGACTCAAACGGATAGCCGACTTATTACCATACTGTATGGTAGTCAAACGGGTACAGCCGAATCGGTTGCCAATGATGCCGCAGTTGTTGCTAAAACTTACGGCTTGAAGCCTCTGGTAAAAAGCATGGATGAAATTGAAGCGGATGCATTGTCTTCGATAGATTATTTGCTGATTATTACCAGCACCTACGGTGAGGGCGAAATGCCGGATAATGCGCAAATGCTATGGGATGGCATTTGTGCAGAGACGATGCCCCGACTTGAAGGTATGCAGTTTTCAGTATTGGCTTTGGGAGACACCAGTTATGATTTATTCTGTCAAGCTGGTATAGACTGGGATAATAAACTGGTTGATCTGGGTGCTACACGCGTTTATGACCGTACCGATTGCGATGTCGATTTCGAAGAACCGGCAGAGCGTTGGATGACGGCAGTTATTCCATACTTGGCAGGCGGCGTTACTACGATAATCGTTGAAACTGATACATCTACTACCGGCAAACCGGAATATCACCGGAAAAACCCGTTTCCCGCTAAGCTGCTGGTTAATCGTTTATTAACGGATGCCTCATCGTCTAAAGAAACGCGTCATTATGAAATTTCAATTGCGGGTTCAGGATTAACTTACGAAGCGGGTGATGCCTTATGCGTTGTGCCAGTTAACTGTTCTGAACTGGTTGCCGACATCATTAAAGCGATTGGTTGCACGGGCGATGAAGACGAACCCGTCAATGGCGAATTAATGCCCTTACAGCTTGCATTACGTGAGCATTTTGAGATCAAGGCACCCAGTAAAGAATTGCTTGAAGAGATTGCCACGCGCTCCGGTGATCAGGAGCTTAACGGTATTATTGAAGCGGGCGATAAAGAAAAGCTGGCTAACTATTTATGGGGACGCGATACGCTGGATTTATTGTTGCAATTTCCGATTTGTGAATTTACGGCCGCAGAATTTATAGCCTTGTTAAAACCCTTGCAACATCGGGCCTATTCGATTTCTTCCAGTGGTAAACAGTATCCGGATGCCGTGCATTTAACGGTTGCCAGCGTGCGTTACGAAAGTCATGGCCGACCCCATAAAGGCGTTTGCTCAACATTTCTGGCTGATTTGATTAATGATGAAACCAAGGTACGGTGCTTCTTTACCGCCAATAAGGTTTTTAGGGTGCCCGAAGATAACAGCCTGCCTATGATTATGGTCGGTCCAGGCACCGGTATTGCACCCTTCCTCGCCTTTTTGCAGGAGCGCCAATGCCGGAAAGCGTGCGGCAAAAACTGGTTATTTTTTGGTGACCGCAATGCTGCCACTGATTATATCTATCGTGATGAATTGGAAAGTTTTCAGGAAAGCGGTTTGCTGACACGTTTGGATTTAGCGTTCTCCAGAGATCAGGATGCCAAAATTTATGTACAAGACAGAATGCTTGAACAAGGCGCTGAATTGTTTTTGTGGTTAGAGCAGGGCGGTTATTTCTTCGTTTGTGGCGATGCTTACCGAATGGCAAAAGATGTTGATCAGGCATTACATGCAGTTATCGCCAAGCACGGAAAATTTTCGGAACAGCAAGCCGTTGATTACGTTAATCAACTGAAAAAAGACAAACGTTACGTTAGGGATGTTTATTAGGTCATTGTTCGCTGTGAGTTATAAAATCATATAATAAATACGGAAAAATACACTTTAAAATCGGGAGCAGGTTTACAATTAAATGCCACGGAAAAACAATGGAAGGGTCATGCAATCAAGCAAATCAGAAGTTTGCCGCTTGTTCTTATAGGGTAATGTAATTTTGCAAGGCCCCTATTTTTTTATGACTCCTATTTTTTGTTTGACCCCGATTTTTCAGGTTGCCAAGCCGGGCTATTTGTTATTTTTTTAAGGCGCAAATAAATGCAAGGTCAATATTTTTTAAGGTTTCAATTGACGCGTTACGCGGCTAAGTTGATACAAGGTTTAGTGGTTTTATTACTCTGTGTTCCTGCCTGTGTCGACTCAAAAGTATATCAATGGCAAGATGTTCAGGGTAGTGAGCATTTTTCGGATCGCTTTAATCCTAATGCAAAAATTGTCAACATAAAGCCGGGTTACGGTTTTTATCAGGTTAAAAAAGTTTACGATGGTGATACGGTTGAACTGGATGATGGTCGTAAAATCCGTTTTTTAGGTATTAATACGCCGGAGATTCAGCATAAAGATAAAATGGCTGAAGCGGGTGGAGAAGAAGCCAAGGCTTGGTTGATTAATAAGCTGCAAGGTACCCGGGTTCGCCTGGAATTTGATGTTGAAAAAACCGATAAATACGGTAGAACTTTAGCATACCTGTTTACTGAAAAAAAAGAGCATTTAAATGTGTCTTTAGTTAAAGAAGGTCTGGCGACAATTAGTATTTTTCCGCCTAATTTGCTGTATGTTAATGAGTTGGTTGCTGCCGGGAATAAGGCGGAGCAGGATAAGTTGGGGGTTTGGCAGCGCCACGAGTATGCGGCAATACCCGTTGGCAATCTTACGGAAGCAGGACACCCAGGTTGGACACGACTGGTGGGCAAGGTTGTCAGTATTCGTAATACCTCCAAATCGGTTTACCTGGTTTTTTCTGATCAATTTGAGGCACGCATTGAAAGCAAATGGCTGACCTCATTTCCTGACGTAAATGACTACGTGGGAAAAACGCTCGAAGTTCGTGGTTGGCTGAATAAAAACAGAAAGCAATTTTCAATGTTAATTCGTCATCCGAGCGCAATCAGTCAACCAGAAAAAGTTAAAGAGCAATAAACGAATGCGATGTTAGGATAATGAAGGTGAGATGCTACAATTGCCAGCTTATTAAAATATAATTAAGTTTATCCCCGTGCAATCAAAACAGACTAAACATGCTTACACATGGAACACTATTTATCAAATTGCCTTAGAGCATAAAAAAGCACTGATTTATTCTCATTTTATTGCTATTTTAGCAACCATTGCCAGTGTGCCCGTGCCTTTGCTGATGCCATTGTTGGTAGATGAGGTTTTATTGAATAAACCGGGAGTAGCGATTGGGTTTATTAATCAATTTTTTCCTGCTGAATGGCATCTGCCCCTACTTTATATCTCTGTTGTTTTGATTGCCAGTTTAATACTGAGAGTCATCGCCAGCATTTTTAACATCATTCAGGCGCGACACTTTTCCTGTATTTCCAAAGACATTATTTTTCGCATCCGCAAAAATCTGATCAGACATTTACAAACTATTTCCATGGCCGAATATGAAAGTCTTGGCACCGGTACGGTGGTCACTCATTTGGTTAAAGACCTTGATACGATTGATGCGTTTATTGGTACTACCGTTAGCCGGTTATTGGTCGCTGTCCTGACTATTATCGGAACGGCGGTTATTTTGCTCTGGATGCACTGGCAGTTGGGCTTGTTTATCATGCTGTTAAATCCGGTGGTGATTTATTTCACGCGCGTAGTCGGTTCCCGTGTTAAAAATCTAAAGTCCAAGGAAAATTCTGCTTACGAAGTGTTTCAACAATCACTCACTGAAACGCTGGAAGCGATCAATCAAATCCGCGCCAGTAACCGAGAACATTATTATTGTCAGCAATTAATTGAGTCTGCCCGATCAGTTAAAGATTTTTCAGCGGCTTTTGCCTGGAAAAGTGATGCGGCATCGCGTTTAAGTTTTCTGGTGTTTCTGTTTGGTTTTGATATTTTTCGCGCCTGCGCCATGATGATGGTGTTTTATTCGGATCTTAGTATTGGCGAGATGCTGGCGGTGTTTGGCTATCTTTGGTTTATGATGGCTCCCGTGCAGGAAATTTTGGGAATTCAATATGCTTTTTATGCCGCCAAAGCGGCGTTGGTACGTATCAATAGATTGAATGCGTTGGAACAAGAACCCTATTATCCTCATCTTGAAAATCCGTTTTTACATAAAACAACTGTCGCTATACGCGTCGATAATCTGCATTTTAGTTATGGCGAAGAAAAAATACTTAACGGCATTCAGTTAACAATTAAAGCCGGAGAAAAAGTGGCGCTGGTGGGTGCCAGCGGAGGTGGCAAGTCTACTTTGATACAAGCCTTGATTGGTCTTTATTTACCCAGTGAAGGCCGGATTTATTTTGATGGCGTTCCTATTGAGCGCATAGGTTTGGAAGTTGTCAGGGAAAATGTAGTTACCGTGCTACAGCATCCGGTTCTATTTAATGATACTATCCGCGCCAATTTGACGCTGGGGAAGCCGTCCAGCGATGCGGCATTATGGAAGGCACTGGCGATTGCACAAATGGAAGAGGCAGTTAAAGATCTGCCAAACGGGTTGAATACGGTCGTCGGTCGTTTGGGGATGCGGCTTTCCGGCGGTCAACGGCAAAGAATGGCTATTGCCCGCATGATTGTTGCCAATCCCAAAGTGGTGATATTGGATGAAGCAACCTCTGCGCTGGATAGCGAAACCGAGTATAAATTACATCAAGCATTGGCTGCTTTTTTAAAAGGCCGGACTACCATTATCATTGCCCATCGTTTGAGCGCGGTTAAACAAGCCGACCATGTTTATGTTTTTGAACAGGGTGTTATTTGTGAACAAGGACGTCATGAAACGTTAATTAATAATAAGGGTCTTTATGCCAAACTGTATGGCGAATATCAATAAAGCAGGTGCAAGGTATAAATCAATCCCTTGAACCTTTCACCTTGAACCTCGAATCTGACTACTTATGACCGAACTTTACGATTTACATTGTCATTCAACCGCCTCTGATGGTGCCTTATCGCCAACAGAATTAGTGCAGCGTGCGTACCAGCAGGGTGTTACTTCGCTGGCATTAACCGATCACGATACCACCAATGGACTTGTTGAAGCACAGTTGTGTGCAACGGCGACAGGTATCAGGTTAATTCCCGGTATTGAACTGTCTACCAACTGGCAAGATAAATGTTTCCACATAGTAGGGCTGGGGATTGATCCAGACTATCAGCCTTTGGCTGAAGCTACTCAAGATTTGCAGAGTACCCGTATGGTGCGAGCAGAAAAAATTGCTTTAAAGCTGGAGAAAAAGCGTATCCCTGGTGCGTTTGAAGCGGTCAAAAAAGCGGCGGGTACAGGCATGATTACCCGTTCCCATTTTGCCGATTTTCTGCGCTCACAAAACCATGTCTCTACCCAGCAAGAAGCCTTTGATCGCTATCTGGCTAAAGGCAAATCGGCTTATGTTTCTACATCCTGGGCTGAACTGGAGTTGGCGGTAAGCTGGATTACCGGAGCGGGCGGCGTTGCGGTATTGGCGCATCCTTTACGCTATAAACTAACCGCCAATTGGATGAAACGCTTGCTGACAGCCTTTAAGGAGGCGGGCGGGCAGGGCATAGAAGTGATAACAAGCAGAATGAATGCCGACGAAATACGCGTGGCTGCTGATTATGCGACCCGATTTGAACTGGCAGGGTCAATGGGATCTGATTTTCATAATGCAACTAATCAATGGGTCGAATTAGGTAGGCTTGCGCCTTTGCCCAATAATATTAAGCCGGTTTGGGAGTTGCTGGGTTAGCTTGTTGCAACTGTGTTCAACATCAAGTTGCAACCCCGACCGAGCGTTTGAAAACTTTAATCGCTTTCAAAGCGTGAGTGATGGGGTTGCTACTCTCGTCAAACCTCAGAAATAAAATATGCAGGCCGTGCAAGATTACCAGCGGATAATATGGCTTAAGGCAAAAATTTAATCGCAGCAATGACCATGCCGCCAACGGTAAGCGTTGTTGCAAACGACCAGACCATAAAATGATCAATACGGGAAGTTAGCACTTCAAAGCGCTTATCGACTTGTTCAAAGCGCTTATCGACTTGTTCAAAGCGCTTGTCTACTTGTTCAAAGCGCTTGTCTACTTGCTCAAAGCGCCTGTCAACCTGCTCAAAATGTTTATCCACTTGCTCAATACGGCTATTAACTTGCTCAAAACGTAAATCCATATCTTTACGCAGTAAAATCATTTCCTCTCGCAACTCTTTATTAAGTGCCGCCGTTTCAGTTCGTAAGTCTTTGTCTAAGTGCTCAAAATGATTAGTCTGCGCTTTAAGTACCAGCAAAATCATTTCATCGCTGCTTAAAGCTTCCTCCCCCAATTTTGAAAAAATTGCTTTGGTTTTATTGTCCAGCCAATCTTCAAATAACTGATCATCAAACATACATCACACCACTTCACTTCACTACCAAATTATGGATAGTTTAACACCAAAATAAAAACTGCCCCAGCTTTCCTAAAACGTCTAAGGTGATTTCTGAGAAAGAACTTACCCATTAGACGAATCCAATCGTTTTCTTGATTGGGAAAATCCTACTTTTAATGGGTAAAATATTCTCCGGAAATCACCTTAAACTATGAACAATGAATAGCCTATTAACCACACATGAGCCATTTGCGCTGCTCTGTAAGCCTTGATATTTCTAGTCTGTAGCACCCCGTAAAATTCGTTCACCCCAATTTTCAACGGTAGAATCAGGGTTTGAAGGGGGTAGATTTTGATGAAATTCGTTTTTTATAAATTTCCAC
>CAIQND010000158.1 GCA_903873045.1 uncultured Methylococcaceae bacterium
GCTTCATTAAAAAACATGCCACTTTCAGGGCTTGCATTGTCAACTGAATTCATAAACTTGCCTTTATAGTTCGCATTGATTTATTAAAGATTAATTATTATTCTGGCTGGCGTTTAATAAATCGTTCAATTCTTTAATTTCATTAGTGGCGTTAACCTGGTTCGTTATATCGTATTGCACGCCCAAATAATAAATGACGCGATTCTTTTTATCGAATAGCGGCGTTATTTTTAAGCGATTAAAAAACAAGGTGCCGTCTTTTTTATAATTACGCAAGGTAACTTCAACGGACTCGTTATTTTTCATGGCCTCGGCAATTTGATAACGTGCTTCCTGGTCTCTATCTTCACCCTGAAGAAAGCGGCAATTGTAACCAACGGTTTCTTCCTGGTTGTAACCCGTCAATCGCTCAAAGGCTTTGTTTGCATAAACGATGGGGGAGTCTTCCAAATCCGGATCCGCCAAAGTAACACCATTGACACATTCATCTAAAATAGCGGAAAGTATTTGCGGAATAAGACCGCTATCTTTTTCAACAATAAAAGGCATATTTTAATTCCAATTCGTATAATAATTTCGAAGCGACCGGCTAATTAGCTCGGAACTGCTGTTAGTAAATTTTTAATATTTTCAACCGTATTTTCTGCGCCATCTTCAATGGCAGATCGAATCAGTTTTTGAAAGGGACGCATAAAAACATCAATTTCCGGTAATTCGAAACGAAAGGTTAAGCGAGTGGATTTTTGATCGCTACTTTCCAAAAAATAACTATGTATATAGGGCTCAGTAATGCCTTTAAAGATTAGCGTTATAGAGGGTTGATAATGGGTTATTTCAAAAATCGATTCAACTTTTGTACCGTTGTCTTCACGAATTTGCTTTGCTTTGGCACCGACAAAAACATGGCTGCCATCCAATGGTTCAAATTCAACAACTTCTATTGCCCATTTAGGGTAGTTATCATAAAAATGCTCACCAATATAATAAAATACATCGTTAATCGATCTGTTGATTTCAATGTTTGCCTCACCAGCAATTGGCTTGGATGAATCAAACGAAAATTTAATTTGCACTGCAATACCCCTCCCAGTTGAAAAAATTACTCAACCTAAATTATTGTTTTTATAAAAGCTCCCTGCAGAAATAACATGACTACTTTAATTTTATTATTTTTTTGTCATCCTTCATAGAAGCCCAAAAGTAGTTGGCACTTTTTTTACAAAAAATGCTAATAATCTCTGTAGGTCTGGTTAGGCGCTAGCCGCAACCTGACACATATACTAACCCAATCTACGTGACGGGTATTGCAAAAAATGTAAGCCGAGCAATGAAGGATGTCTTTTTTTGATTATAAGTTTAAGTAAAATCTGCCTTTAATAGAACTTTACACCGTTAATGTACCTTAACTTTTATAACATGCAAATCAAATACTGTAAAAAATGCCGCTTATCCTACTTGGTAAAAGTTGGATTTTTCGTTTTAAATAAAATCAGTTGCAAAGGTAAGTTATAGGGGGGCGCATCCGCTACTTGGGGGACACAAGTAACTTTGCTCCTTCTCCAGAGGGAGAAGGTTGGGATAGGGGGGATTAAATAAGGATTTTCTCCACTTTAATTTCTCCTCTTCCAACCCTCTCCCTCTGGAGAGGGCTTTAAGTAACTGGGCTACCCACTTTAGCCGGGACATTTTTTGTAGGGGCAGGCTTTACGCCTGCCCTTTAATGCCACGCTGTTAGCAGGGTAACCGCAAGGGAGTCCCCCTACAAGACCCGGATCTCGTTACATAAAAGGCCATCCACGTAAGCAGGGACAAGCCGCAAGGCTTAACTTTAAACTGTCCCGCCTTACGTGGGTAGCCCAAAAGTGTCCCGCCTTACGTTGGTAGCCAGTAACTGAGCAACCCAATCTTTTGGTCGTTCACCCAAGTAGCGGATGCGCCCAGTTATAGGCGCGTAACCAATAAAATTTCCTGTTGTTATAAAAAGTAACGTACATTAGCCTGTTGCTACCGTAAAGTCATGCATAAATTTGACTTTTCTGAAATTTATGTGATGTTGTCATAACATATTTTAACTATTCAGTCGTTAAAAATAGAACACTTATGACACGGATTTAACTGATGGGCACGTAAGAGGGAATGTTTTCAATCTTCTTTGAAATCACCTAAATTTTTTCAGATAAAAATAAAATACGTTGAAACCCTTATAATCGATGTCATGCATGTTCTGTGATCGAGACTAATATCTCTACGGGGCAGTAACCCTATTTTTTTACAGAATTTTTATGCATCCTTGCGCCTTATGACATTTAAAATCCTTTTTTATATTATTTTTATGACACTCAATACAACAAATCAGGCAAATTCAGCATCGGAAAAAACCCTGCCACTCTGCCGGGATAGTCCTAACTGTGTTTCCAGCCAGGCACAAGATGCTCCGCATTCCATTGAACCTTTTAAAATAAAAGGCCAACCCAAAGAAGCATGGCAAGCCTTAAAACAAGCGATTAACAGTCAAAGTCGAATGGTTATTACTCATGAAAGCAATGATACGCTTCATGCAGAAGCTACCAGTCTGGTGTTTCGGTTTGTGGACGATATCAATATTATTCTTGATGCAGAAAAAGGTTTAATTCATATTCGCTCTGCCTCACGTACCGGCCATAGTGACTTTGGTGTTAATCGAAAACGGCTGGAGGCGCTACGTTTGCAACTGCAAAAAGCACATGTGATAGAATAATTGTTAGATCACCTTGCCGTTATCATCCGAGCCGTCAATGACCCGCTACACAAATTCCCTGTTTATTTTTCGTCGTGATTTGCGTTTGCATGACAATACTGCACTTAATGAAGCACTACGCATTTCCCGGCAGGTATTGCCCTGCTTTATTTTTGATCCCAGGCAAATAGAACCGCATCCTTATCAGAGCAAACCGGCACTGCAATTTATGTTGGAGTCCATTACCGACCTTGAGCAGCAATTGCAAATAGCCGGTGGTAAACTGGGGCTTTATCATGCCTTGCCTGAGCAAGTTATTCGTCGCGTGTTAGAGCAGCAACACATACAGGCCGTGTTTATCAATCGCGATTACACGCCATTTAGCAGGCAGCGCGATGCCGAGTTGGCGGACGTTTGCAAAAAACTGGGGATAAGCTTATACATTCTGGCCGATGCGCTACTCAATGAACCCGAGCAAGCGCTTAAAAATGACCAAACACCTTATAAAGTTTTTACCGCGTTTTACAATAATGCCAGGCAGTTTCCTGTAGCCTTGCCGCAGGCATTAAACCATAACCATTGGTTGCCACCCCTTTCTGAATTCACCATCGACCAGTTGGGCTTAACATTAACGGAAGCCAAACCGGATGTTATTCAAGGTGGACGTAACCAGGCGCTTGCCATTCTCGATCAGCTTAACAAACAAGCTGATTATCAGAATACGCGTGATTTTCCTGCTCTGGACACCACCAGTAAACTTTCAGCACATCTTAAGTTTGGCACCTGTTCCGTGCGGGAAATTTATTATGCCATAACTGAAGAGCTGGGTAGCGAACATCCCTTGTTAAGGCAATTGTACTGGCGGGATTTTTTTACCCATATCGCGTATCATTTTCCACAGGTTTTTGGCAGAGCATTTCTGGATAAATTTGCCACTCTGCACTGGGATAATAATCGCGATTATTTTCAGGCCTGGGCCGAAGGCAGAACCGGTTTTCCCATTGTTGATGCCGGTATGCGTGAGTTAAATGCCACCGGCTTTATGCACAACCGGGTGAGAATGATCGTGGCATCTTTTCTGGTTAAGGATTTGCATGTCAGTTGGCGTTGGGGCGAGCGTTATTTTGCCCAGCATCTGATGGATTATGATCCCTGTGTCAATAACGGCAATTGGCAATGGGCAGCATCGACCGGTTGTGATGCCCAGCCTTATTTCAGGATATTTAACCCTTGGCTGCAACAGCAAAAATTTGATGCCGATTGCCGGTATATTTATCACTGGATACCGGAACTTAAAGCGCAGCCACCAAAAACGATCCATCAATGGGATAAAAAACACCAGCCCTGCAACTATCCTGCACCGATTATTGATCACTCCCAGGAAAGCCAACTAACCAAAGCCTGGTTTAAAGAATCCATTATTAGTCAGAATTAGATTTAATTTTTTGTCCAAGAAATACACGAAAAGCACGAAAAAAAGCTTTAGATAATTTTAATCAGTTTTCTGTGTATGGCCTAACCGCTAACTGCCACCTATAGAGTCATTAATTATTTTATTTTTTTTGCTTTTTTTCGTGGACTGGCATTTAATCAGTTTTCTGTGTACGGATCTAACTGCTAACTGCCACCTACAGCGCCATTAATTATTTTATGTCTTTGCTTTTTTTTCGTGTCTTTCGTGCTTTTCGTGGACTGGCATTTAATCAGACATCAAATAATGCCTGATACGCGCGTGCTGATTGTTCCGGTTGGCTCTCAAACAGCCCGCCGATAACCGCTAAAAAATCAGCGCCGGCTGCCAGTAATGGCGCACCATTTTCCGGCAAAATTCCGCCTATGGCGACAATGGGGACTGTCAATAAAAGTTTGGCTTGTCGCAAGGTTTCAATGTGTGCGGGTGCCGCCAATGGTTTTGATGTAGACGGAAAAAATCGGCCAAATGCCACGTAAGTCGCACCTTGGTTTTGTGCGTCCAGCGCCTGTTCGACAAAGTTATAACAGGAGACGCCGATGATGGCATCAGCGCCCAAGCGCCTTCTTGCTTGTACAATAGCGCCGTCTTCTTTACCGATATGAACGCCATCCGCACCTACATGTGCAGCCAGTTCAACATCATCGTTAATGATCAACGGAACCAGATGCTGATGGCAGATTTTAACCAGTTCGCTGGCCAAAAAAACGGCATCCAGCGGATTTTTATCACGATATTGCACAATCACTGCGCCGCCTTTAATGGCCGAAATAACATCGTTAATAATGGTATCACCGGATTTATTATCTGTTTGGGTAATGGCATAAAGTCCGCGTGCCGGAAATCTCATGTATCTTCCTCCATCCAGAAAAACCGGTTGGGAATAAGCTGGCCCCGACCCGGTTGATAAGCGCTGTTTAATGAATTCCAGGTATATTCCTGCGCTTCCATAACCGCTTGAACAGGTTCCAGACCATGCGCCATCAAGGCTGCAATGCTGGTAGCCAAGGTGCAACCGGAACCATGATAGCTGGCAGGCAATCGATCCCAGGTATAGGTTTCCCAGCAACGGTTGTCATGAAACAGTTGATTACTGACCGAGGGTGTCGATTCATGGGTACCGGTAATCAGCACATAGTCACAACCTTGCTCTAGCAATTCCAGGCCACATTCATCCAGCTCATCATAGCCTGCAAGCCTGCGTGCCTCTTCACTGTTAGGTGTTAAGACGGTAGTGCAGGGCAGTAATAAATCGACAATAGTGGCTATTAATCTATCATTGGATAATTCGGTGCCACCACCCGCAGCCAATACCGGATCAAAAACAACCGGAATGTGCGGATGTTGTTTTAAAATCGCATAGATCGCTATGGCTGTTTCATGATGGCCGATTAAGCCGATTTTAAAAACATTAACGTGTAAATCATTCAGTAAGGTATTGGCCTGACTGATAATGTTTTCGGGGCTTTGCGGAATCAGCTTTTTTACATTATGGGTATCTTGCTCGGTTAAGGCAGTAACAACACTGGCGGAATGGCACTGATGACTCACCAGCGTTTCAATATCAGCCTGTATCCCGGCACCCCCGCTGGGGTCATGACCGGAAAATGAGAGTACAACGGGACGGTTAGAGGACATGGTGCTTCCTTGAAAATAATGACGGATAATGCTTCAAATTTTTTGATTATACATTTTTGAATTGTTCTACACTCTTTTAAATTAAATTGCTTTTTACCAATGCGCTTAATCTGTGTATTATTTGGGCAACTTATTTTTTAGGGTCACCCGTTTTCCGGTTAATGGATTTTCAACACATAAAAGACAGTATTTCTTCCTCGCCTGCATTGGTTCTGGATACAGGTGAGATTGTTAACACATTAAAAACATTAAACACCTTACGCCATCGGTGTGGCTGTAAGGTTTTATATTCAATCAAGTCCTTGCCCTTAGTTTCGGTTCTGGAACTGGCAAAACCTTTTATTGATGGTTTTTCGGTCAGTTCTTTGTTTGAAGCGCGACTGGCTAACGAGATCTTGGCAGGGCAGGGCGGCATTCATTTAACCACGCCAGGGATAAGACCTGATGAGTGGCAGGATATGGCGGGTTTACTGACGCATATCAGTTTTAATTCGTTAACGCAGTATCAGCGCTTGGCGGCGACTTGCCCTGTACAAACGGCCATTGGTTTACGTATTAATCCCAAATTGTCTTTTCTTAAGGATGACCGCTTTGATCCTTGTCGACCGCATTCAAAATTGGGTGTTGATATTGATGACTTGTGGCAATCGTCTTGTCTTGATCAGGTTAAAGGATTGCATATCCATAACGTTTTTTCTGCAACCGACTTGATGCCGTTAATTAAGACGGTGGATAAATTGCGCAGTTATTTTGGTAAAAGTCTGGCTCAATTGGACTGGCTGAATCTGGGCGGCGGTTATTTGTTTAATCAAATTAAAGATCATCGGCCGTTTATTGACTTGGTAAACCAGTTAAAAAAAGACTTTGATCTTGACGTTTATATTGAACCGGGCAAAGCGGTCGTTGGCCATGCCGGTTATTTAGTGACCACGGTTATTGACTGTTTTGTCAGTGACGGCAAAACCATTGTCATACTGGATACTTCGGTTAATCATAATCCGGAAGTGTTTGAATATCAGCGCCAGCCTGACTGTCATGAACACGATCCCAAGGGAAGCTACCCGGCTATTTTAGCGGGCAGCACTTGTCTGGCGGGTGATGTGTTCGGGGAATATCGTTTTAATAAACCCCTGGCCGTTGGCGATAAATTGGTTTTTAAAAATGTGGGTGCGTACAGTCTGGTTAAAGCCAACCGCTTTAATGGTTATAATCTACCGGATATTTATGCTTATCAAGATCGGCAAATAAAAAAATTGAAACACACCTCCTATCAGGATTATCGCCAGCAATGGCAGGCAGATTGATATAGAGCCAACAATTAATTAAGCGACATTTTTGATATTTAGGTGTCCAACGAGTAGTTAAAATTTAGCAACTGATTATGAGGTGCGAGATGAACATAGATTGGTTAGATGATGGTAGAAAAGTACCCGATGACGTTA
>CAIQND010000159.1 GCA_903873045.1 uncultured Methylococcaceae bacterium
CTCCAGATAATCGATGAGTCTATCAATGGCTGCGTTGTCCTTAACGTCGGTCGCGGGCATTTCCGTCAAATAGTCTTTAGCCTTGTCAACCAAGCCAAACCATAGAGCCATTTGCGCTGTAACGCTTTCCAGATTCACGGGCGAAAAAGGGGCGGGTATTTCGTTTTAAAATATTTTTCTGGGCGACTCTCACAAACACGGCATTTGAAGATTTTAGGTGCCGAATATCGAAAAAACGCACTGGAGCCTATTTTTAGGCAATAAGTAGGTGAGCAAAAGTCTTTTAACAAAATAAAATACCGTCAACTTCATATAGTCTGATTGCGGCAAGCACTTTGTCATGTTAAGAAATGTTAAAAGACTTTTGAACGATTACTTATTCAATATAGTATTTTCCATCTCCATTAAACCGCCGGTCAGTTTAATGGTTACTTGGATCGTCAATTCGTTGTCATTACGCGCTATAATTTCAGCCATTGGATTTCCTTGCTCTTTTTTGAAAATCACAATTTTACCTTACTCTATGACATTATTCAAAATCAGCACCCGTGACGACTACTTCATCGCCTGTGATTAACCTTATCGTCATCAAACATCATTAAAATGTCTTGCCGACAGTAAGCGACAAAGTGTAATCTGCACGACTGGTTAAAAGATGTCATAAAAATATAGAGCCATGTAGAAGTAAAGCGACATTCGATCACCCTCACCCCAGCCCTCTCCCTGAGGGAGAGGGAGCTTAATGTTGCTTTACTTCTAAGCCACTCTATACCTGGCTATACTTAACGGATAACAACTTAAGTATTTTTAAATGACTCTCCTTTTCGCAGAGAAAAAAAGATTACAAACTGTAAGTAGAGTATTTGAACAAGAACACGCTAACACTATTAACAAATATAACCGGAAAAAGGGCTGACCGGGGAATATTCGCAATCCTCTTTTTCAGTTATATTTAATGACAGGTATAATACCCTTAGATTTATTAACCCTTAACCACGAGAAGTAAAACCATGTCTAAATTTCCAATAGATCTTGGCGCTTATCAGCGCATTACCCTTGATCCAAGCATTGACACACTGACTACCGAGCAAAGAGACAGTCTTAAAGCCAATATTCAGCTTTGTCGTGATGCCATTGTTTTCTTTACTGCTACAGGTGCTGCCAGAGGTGTCGGCGGTCATACCGGCGGCCCTTACGATACGGTACCGGAAGTCATGATTATGGACGCCTTGTTTCGTGGTTCGGAAGATGCCTTCGTACCTATCTTTTTTGATGAAGCCGGCCACCGTGTGGCGACTCAATATCTGATGTCAACGCTAAATGGCGATCTTCCTTCTGAACGTCTGATGGAATACCGCGCGGCTCACTCTCATTTACCGGGTCACCCTGAACTGGGCTTTACACCCGGCGTAAAATTTAGCTCTGGACGTTTAGGACACATGTGGCCCTACGTCAACGGCGTAGCGATTGCTAATCCAACCAAAACACTGTTTTGCCTGGGTTCTGACGGCTCACAACAAGAAGGTAACGATGCCGAAGCGGCACGTCTGGCCGTGGCTCAACAACTGAACGTCAAGTTGATTATCGATGATAATAACGTCACTATTGCCGGTCATCCATCACATTATTTACCTGGCTGTACAACGGCTAAAACTTTGGCAGGTCAAGGCGTTACCGTATTGGAAGGCGACGGCGAAGATCTTGATGATTTATATAAACGTATCTGTATCGCCGTCAATACTAATGGCCCGGTTGCTGTTATTAATCATCGCCCAATGTGCCCTGGTATTGTTGGTCTGGAAGGTTCAACCCACGGCCATGACGTAATTTCTGTAAAAGTAGCGGTTGAATATCTGGAATCTCGCGGTCAACAAGCGGCTGCCGATCACCTGAAAGAAATCAAAGCACCTAAAAATGATGCCGTATTCTTGGGTTCAAGTGATCGTTGGGATGCCAACCGTAACGTTTTCGGTGATGCTGCCGTTGAAATTATGGGTCGCCTGAGCGAAGCCGAACGTATCGAAACAATTCGCGTTGTCGACAGTGATCTTGAAGGTTCTTGTGGCCTGTTCAAAATTCATGCGGCTTTCCCTGAAACCTTTATCTCTTCCGGTATCATGGAGCGTGGTAACTTTTCAGCAGCGGCCGGTTTCGGTATGGAAGCAGGAAGACAAGGTATTTTTGGTACGTTTAGTGCGTTCCTGGAAATGCTGCTGTCTGAAATCACCATGGCACGTTTGAACAGTTCCAACGTACTGAGTCATTTCTCTCATGCCGGTATTGACGACATGGCTGACAACACCTGCCATTTTGGTCTGAACAATATGTTCGCCGACAATGGTTTAAGTGACGGTTATGCGACCAACCTTTACTTTCCGGCTGATCCGCTGCAAATGAAAGCCTGTTTGGAAACCATTTTCTTTAACCCAGGTTTACGTTTTGTTTTCTCAACCCGTTCTAAAGTACCGACTATTTTAAATACTGACGGCGAAGACTACTTTGGTGGTGACTATAAATTTGTCTCCGGTAAAGATGAAGTGATTCGTGAAGGGACTCATGGTTATATTGTCAGCTTCGGTGAATCCTTGTATCGTGCACTGGATGCCGTAGAGCGTCTGAAACTGGAAGGTATTGATGTTGGCTTGATCAACAAAGCCACCCTGAATGTTATTGATGAAGACATGATGACCAAAATTGGTAATTCACCGATGGTCTTGGTTGTTGAATCCTTCAACCGCAAGTCTGGCTTGGGTAGTCGTTTTGGTTCATGGTTGCTGGAACGTGGCCTGACTCCAAAATACGCGCATCTTGCCACTTATAAAGAAGGTTGTGGCGGTCTGTGGGAACAATTCCCGCATCAAGGTATTGATCCAGCCGGTATCATTGCCAAAACTAAAGAGCTGTTAAAACTTTAGTTTAATAAGGCACTTAGATGCCTGACTCCTCTTTAATCACATAGAGAATTGAGGAGCGAACAATAAAAAGCCCTTGTCATAAAACAAGGGCTTTTTTATTGACCAAAATTTCGTATATGAAAGTAAGCAACCTTATCAATATAACTTTTACCAACTACTTACCTTTGCCAATCCCGGACTGCGATGCGTGCATGCCCACCAAACGGCTGATCATTATCGCCAAATAAAGCTGGCCGGTAATAGCTTCGAAAATAGAGAGTGCCCGAGCAGCTCGGGTTATGGCAAGAATATCTCCGTAACCTACCGTGGTTAGGGTTACGAAACTGTAATAGTTAAAATCCACCAGATCATCAGTCGAGTTTTCAACGATACTGAAAGAACCGGGATGGAAGCTTTCCAGAAAGTAATAGGCATAAGCCCATATCATTCCGAGCAAGATATAAGCGCACGCAGCCGCCATAATCAAGTCTATGGTGACTTCATTTTCCATTTCGATATGCGTCCAGATCATGATTAACATGTGAACAAGAAAAATTGCACCTAGCCCCAGTTTAATTTTATCAACAGCTAGAATTGGCAACAGGTAATGGAGTGCACTAAAAATTATGATGGTACTAACGAGTAGCAAGGAAAATCGCAGTTGCCTGGGTTGTCCACTAATGGCGTGAAGACCCGACATCAAGGCACAGGCAAAGAATAAATCCGTGCTTACATTCGCCCAGACACGTGCGCCAATCCACTCATTTAATAGTGGGCGCACACCAATCATCATCATAAGTGACAATAAAAGAAATCGAAATCGGCCAATCTCATGCCTGCCGATATGAACTGTTGATATTTTACTCATGATTTAAGCCTGCGCGAGCTAACACCTAATACCAATCCGAAAGCTGCCATTTTTACGCTTGTTCTGTTAAGGCAAATCAAGTTTTCGTTAGTCGCGACGTGGGCATCGCTCCTACGGTGGGAGTGACACCCACGTCGCGACTATAGCCCGTCATTAGCAGCCTAATTCACACGCTCCAGCGAATTATCCAGCAACGATGGAGCGTCACTGGTGTCATTCCTGGAGCGTGGGTTTTAGTGATTGCCCCAATCTACCCAACCCATTTGGGCAGAAACGAGCACAATAATACCGAAAGCGATGCGATACCAGGCGAACACGGTAAAATCGTGTCGGCTAATAAAACGTATCAATCCGCGTACGGCAAAAAATGCACTAAAAAACGAGACGGTGCCGCCAACGGCAAATAAGGCAATATCATCAACACTAAACAAATCGCGATTCTTGTAAACGTCGTACAAGGTTGCGGCAAACATGGTGGGGATCGCGAGGAAGAAAGAAAACTCGGTTGCTGCACGGCGCGACAAACCGAAAAATAGTCCACCGATAATGGTTGCACCTGAACGTGAAGTACCAGGAATCATAGCCAACGCTTGCGCAAAACCAACTTTTAAAGCATCCTTCCAGGTCATATCATCGACCGATTCAGCATGAACAACATGCTCACGACGCTCAGCCCACAAAATCAAAAAACCGCCAATGATAAACGCTGACGCAACCACAATGGGGTTAAACAGATAATATTTAATTTGTTTTAAAAACAAAAATCCCAATACGGCCGCCGGCATAAACGCAACCATCAAGTTAACCGCCAAGCGCTGAGACAACGGCTCAGACGTTAGACTACTCACTGTATGAGCCAGTCGTGCACGATATTCCCAAAC
>CAIQND010000160.1 GCA_903873045.1 uncultured Methylococcaceae bacterium
CCGTTAAAAGGGATGAATAACCCATTAGCAGCATAGTTTATGAGTTATTTTTAAAGCAGACTCATCTGGAAATTTAAAATTTTCCGGATAACAGTAGAATTGCTTCCAGCCCTGACTTGTTGTCGGACAGCCTCCTAGAGTTAAGCGGTTTTTTTATGCGTGTTACTTTTAACAAAGGCATCAAGGAAAATAGAAAATGACTGATTTTAAAAAAACGGCAACTGTAATTTTATTGGCTGGCTTGGGCTTCACTGGAACTTCACAAGCGGCATTGTGGGCGCGTGGCACCGATATGGTGTATGACGATGTGAATAAGATCACTTGGGCAGCCGATGGCAACCTGTTCCAAACCGAGTCGGCGGGTGGTGTCGGTGTGATCAATGAAATCACGACTAACGGCAATTGGATACTGGATACACCTAATATTTATGATAGCCCGGAAAATAGCGGCTCCTATACAGTGTCTAGTGTAGACTTTAATTTCCGCGTTGGGAAAATGACTTGGTTTGGTGCACAAGCCTGGGCTAACAATTTGACGCTGGGTGGTTTTACGGACTGGAGCCTGCCCACCACTGTTCCAGCGTTTGCTAGTTATAGCCCAACCGGCAGCCAAATGGGTGCTTTATATAATCAATTAATAAATGGTCTTAATGATGGGTCGGGTATTGCCGCGTCCGGTACTGCCAACTCTAATTTATTTATTAACCTCCAGAACTTTGAGTACTGGTCAGTTACTGAGACAGAGTTCGATCCAAACAGCGCCTGGTCCTTCGATACTTCGACAGGTTTTCAACATCCCGCCTATAAGAACGGCATGTTCTACGCATTGGCTGTTCGTTCGGGCGATGTTGCAGCCGTTCCTGTTCCCGCAGCTGTTTGGCTATTCTTAAGTGGTTTAATGGGTGTACTGTCATTCAATCGCAGAAAAAATAAAACCGTCAACTTAACCGCTGCTTAAAAAATCAATCAAGCCTCTTAAACGAGGCTTTTTTGTGCGTACCGATATGTAAATAATGTATACATTATTTTACACATAACACCCTGCTCTATATGCCGCATTATACCGTGTAAATAAATGTTGATTATCTGGTTATTTTACAAGTGTAATCAAAGACTAAGATATTTGTTTACGCATAAGTCGAGCAATTCTTACTGTTCGGTACCATCGCTAAAGTCCTTGGAGCAATGTCGGTCTGGTGCTCATCATAAAAAACCATTCCCAAATCAATTTCATCACTGATCCTGACTTTGTGCCGTCCTGTGAAGCGTTGGAGGATCATAGCTGTTGTTACGAAATGCTATTCATGCCTAAGACCTGCATTGACGATGAATTATGAAACTCACCTTCAAATTACTATTGTTTGGGCTAATTACCATTTCAGCCCACGCCGACGTCTACCAAACCGATTCAATTGGTAAGGTAACTCGCAATAAATACCCCCCCAGCCAGAACTACACGTCTAATAAAAACCTGTCAAGTATTGCCAATTTATGACAACAGTGCTATGTTTAAGGCTCTTTAATAGCTTAGAGTTCAACATGACTATCAATGTCAATTTATCCCCCCAACTGGATGAGATGGTTCGTCAGAAAGTTGCATCCGGACTTTATACATCGGCCAGTGATGTCGTTCGCGAAGCTTTACGCCTTATGGAACAACAAGACTGTATACGTGCCGCCAAGCTAGAGCAATTACGGCATGACATTCGTGATGGAATCGATAGCGGCGAATCAACACGCTGGGATCCGGAAGAAATTAAACAGGAAGGGCGTAAAATTAGAGCGGCTAGAATTAATGCCACAAAAACTACCTAATGCCGATCATCGTAAAGAGTCCAAAGGCTAAAGCAGACCTCATTGAAATTTGGGATTATATTGCCGATGATAGCGAAATACGGGCGGATGCCTTTATTCAAACGATAGATAAAAAGTTTCATATCTTAGTTAAAGAACCCCTCATAGGCATTGCGCGTGATGAAATTGAAGCTGATTTGCGTAGTTTTCCTGTAGGTCGCTATGTCATTTTTTACCGGCGTATTTCTGAAGGCATTGAAATTATCCGAGTTCTGCATGGGGCGCGTGACTTGAATTTCATTCTTAATGCGGATAATTGAAAAATTGGGAATATGAAAGAGTACCCCTACACCGCCAGCTTAATAAATGACGGATTCGGAGTTGCTTTTAATGATACTGGAATCGGCAAAAGCTTAGTTATTGTTTATGATAAGGGTGGTCAGCTCATTATGTTCAGTAGAGGCCGAATGAGCTACGAAAAAATGATGGCTAAATTGGAAGCCTATGCCAAATATCTGGTTGAAAACGGCATGTCTAATGATGAAATTAATGGTGTCCATGAGAAAATTTGGTGACACAGTCTGGTGTAAATCCACTCCGGTCACTGTCTTGTCCATTGAAACGCCGAAGGAAGTCTTTTTGACACACATCATAAAACCGTCACACTGAGTCGGTACCGAAGCTTTCTTTAGAGCCGAAGACTAATAGTCCTTGTCTCGCCAATCCATCGCTGATCTGAGTACCCACATAAAAACCGAAACCTCTCAAAGCCCCGTGTTTACTAAGTCGTTGGAGCAGAGGACTGAAAATCCTCGTGTCGATGGTTCGATTCCGCCCCTGGGCACCATGAATTCTAAAGGCTCCGATTTTATCGGGGGCCTTTTTTATGTCTGACGATTTCTTAATTCTGTCTTCTTGTTTATCAGCGTGGTTTTATATGGATTATCCCTGTGAAAAAAATAACTTCCTCGTTAAACATGCCCAACTTCTTAAAGACAGCTATCGACACTTGCTGTTGAAAGACCTTATCGAAAACACCCATTCCGACGAAGCATTTGCCCGGCAATTATTCCATGCCCCATTTGCCGTTGTTAGTCATGATACCGCCAGTGATCCGGTTTTTAATTACGCCAACCTGAAAGCACTGGAACTGTTTGAACTCAATTGGGAAGACTTTACCCGACTGCCTTCCCGGTTGTCCGCAGAGCCGGTTAATCAGATTGAGCGTAAACGCTTGCTCGCAGAAGTCACCCAAAAAGGCTACATCGATCATTATCAAGGTGTTCGTATCTCCAGTACCGGCAAGCGTTTCATGATTAAAAATGCCGTAGTTTGGAATCTGATGGATGATGAGGGGAATTACCAAGGGCAGGCCGCTTGGTTCGGGGAATGGGCGTTTTTATAGGGATACAACAGACTTGACATAGGGAAATAGTTTCTCTAGGATGCCTGCTATGGGAAAAATTTACACAGGTAATGGTTGGCTTATCAAGGTGCATGGCAACGAG
>CAIQND010000161.1 GCA_903873045.1 uncultured Methylococcaceae bacterium
AGAGTCGCGGCATAACCCGTCTCTACGCTGCCGGTAAAATCAGGGGTATTAACACCGACTACGGCAATGTCGGCAAATTCCGGGTTGGCTTCTCTAAATTCCCGAACATTACGATGCACATCCGCACCTTGGGTTTCAGCAAGCCCCGTCGTTAAAATGGTAATCAGCGCCGGACGGGATTTTTCGGCAATAGTTCGAATGCCTTCGCGTACATTTTCGTCAGCGCCCATCACCGAACTGCCTTGATCCATCGCCGTGCTTTGCAGTGGAATCGGTTCCCTGAAATGACGCACAAAAAACACTTTGGCAAAAGCCGTGCAGCCTTGCGAGCCATGCAACATGGGTATTGCCCGATTAAAACCCAGTGTCGCCAAAGAACCGCCGATGGGCTGGCTGGCTTTAAGGGGATTAACGGATAACGCTTTGTTTCTTTTTAAAATGTCAGCCATTTGCCACCTCTTGTTGTAGGGTGGGCAGGCTTTTTTGCCCACCAGTATGCTCACGTTTTTTCCACGGTGCAGGCGCTCTAACCGCTTCCCATACCGGACTTTCAATTGTCAGTGCCAATTGGCGCACCAGTTCCAGCATGCCTTGATAACCTTCATAACCAAATTCGCGTTCCTGATTAATATCCAAAAACGGCACTTTGGCTTTTAACGCCGTGTACATATTACGGCCACCGGCGATCAAAATATCAGCCTGATAATCATGCACAATTTTTAGCAACGCTCTGGGACTGCCATCGTCAATCATCACGGTGTCTTCGCCCATTAGTTCACGTATTCTGGCTTTATCTTCTTCGGTGGATTTTTTGGTGCCGGTGGCAACCACCACCATCCCTAAATCTTGCAGTGCTGAAATCACTGACCAGCTTTTCACGCCGCCGGTAAACAACAAGACCCGCTTGCCTTTAAGGCGAGCTTTCCAGGGTTCGAGTTCTTTCCTGACCCGGCTTTCTTCACGCTGTATAAGTGCTTCGGTACGGGCCATTAAATCGGCATCATCAAGGGCTTTTGCAAAATCAGTCAAGGCCTGACTGGTGTCGGTAATACCGTAAAAACTACCTTCAAACCAAGGCGTGCCGTATTGTTGCTGTAACTTGCGGGCGACATTTACCATCGCTTTTGAACACACCATCATATTCACTTCGGCTTTGTGCATGGTTTGCACTTCACGAAAACGGGCATCACCGGACAGCGTACACAACACCCGCAAGCCCAGCTCATCCAGCAACGGCAACACATGCCAGAACTCACCGGCAATGTTGTATTCGCCGACCAGATTAACATCATGCACTTTAATGCCTTTATGCGCCGCGATTTGCGGCAACGGATCAGGGTCACGCGTACCAATCACATGATTAACCATCGCATCACCGGCAATACGGTTCCCCAAGTTTTTGGTACCGTAAAAGCCGGCAGAATCAATCGGCACCACCGGCACGCCCCAACGCTCTTGCGCTGATTTACACACGGCATTAATATCATCACCAATTAATGCCGGTACGCAGGTGTTATAAACAAACACTGCGGGCGGCGAGTAAGTGTCAATGGCTTGTTTGATGGCATGAAACAAGCGCTTTTCCGCACGTCCCATAATAATATCCTGCTCGGTTAAATCAGTCGTCATACCGATGCGATATAAATCCGCTCCGGAAGAGCGCGTACCCCGGTTATCCCAAGAACTGCCTGCACAGGCAATGGGGCCGTGGACAATATGCGCGACATCAGCAATAGGCAACAAGGCAATCTGTGCGCCGTCAAAAGCGCAACCACCTGCCGAAGCACCCGGTTTGGGCTTGGCACAACCGGATTTTTCCTTTTTGTTATGCTCACAAGCTGGTTCATCCAATAGTACAGCAATGTCTTTTGTTGATTTCATGGTGGCTTATACCCAATGACCTTGTTTATAAAGTTAAAAGCAAATACTGTGCCATTTTTTATAGTATTGAAATTATTAGCTTTTATTGGAATTGGTTTTGTAGGAAAGCCGACAAAACAGATGAATGGATATGACAAGCAGGCTGATATTGGAACAATGGACGGTGATGGAGACCTTGATCAAGCTACTCAGGTGGATGGCGGACAGATGGCTGATGTCCAACGATTCAAAGCATCGGCTTTATCAATATTTTAATGCACACACCCTAAATTTCATGTTAATTTGATTGAGCATTATGGCTCGAGTCTTTCCGGAAGCTAATCTGATTAGATCTGTTTTATTTTCCGAATAAGCTATCAAGCCATAAAACCCAATGATTTTTATATGAAATAATCACTTAATGTCACCTATTATTCGTTTCGATCAAGTATCGGTTATTGCCCATGAAAAAGTGCTTCTAGCCGACATTAGCTTTGCTCTTTTTCCCGGTGAAAAAGCGGTGTTATGCGGCAAATCCGGTTCCGGTAAAAGCAGTGTCTTAAGAACCTTGTTGGGGCTACATCCGTTACAAGCCGGCAGCGTTTACTTTCAGGAAAAGCCGTTAACGTCGGCATCAATTCAGACTATTCGAAGCTGCACGGCTTACATTGGACAAGAACCGATGTTGGGTGCGGAGAAGGTGCGGGACGCGCTGCTTTTGCCTTTTCAATTTAAGGCACATCGTGAGCATCGACCCACCGAAGCGCAACTGCTTGACGTGTTACAACGACTGCAACTGCCAGTGAGTATTTTAAACCAAGAAAGCAGCCGTATTTCCGGCGGTGAAAAACAGCGGATTGCGCTGGCACGCGGTCTGTTACTGGGCAAAACTTTGTATCTGCTGGACGAAGTCACCAGCGCACTGGATGCCCAAAGCAAACAAGCCGTGTTCGATGTTTTCTCTGACCCCCGGTTGACGGTGCTTTCGGTCGCTCATGACTCTGAATGGTTGGAACGCAGTGATATTATTTTTACCCTTGAAGCGGGTCGATTGACTGAGGTAAAGCGTCATGGAAACACTTGATATCGGCTTGCCGCAAATGGCACTGCTTTACGGGCTTTGCGTGTTGCCGTGGATACTGCTTTGGCTTGTCGGCCTGCGCTTAAGCCGGGATATAGGCATCAGCCTGCTGCGCATGAGTCTCCAGTTGACGCTGGTGGGCATTTATCTCAAGACACTGTTTACGCTTAACAACCCCTGGCTGAACGGCTTATGGATATTGGTGATGTTGATAGTCGCGGATATAACCATTCTAAAACGTGCCGGACTTAAAGCGCGTTATTTTGCGTTAGCCACCTTTACCGCGATTGCCTCCAGCATACTATTCTCCACTGCCTATCTGGTGATTCTGGTCATTCAGCCAACCCACTTTTACGATGCCCGCTATATCGTGCCGTTGGCGGGAATGATTCTGGGCAATTGTCTGCAAGGCAACGTTATCGCACTGGAGCGTTTTTATTCGGCACTCCGCAAAAACGAGAACGAATATGCGACCTTTTTAATGTTGGGCGCGACCCGTTGGGAAGCCGTGCAGCCCTATTTTCGGGATGCCATTAAAGCCGCCATTAATCCGACCATCGCCAGTATGGGAACCATGGGACTGGTCTCTTTACCCGGCATGATGACGGGGCAAATTCTGGGTGGCAGTGAGCCGTGGTTAGCTGTGAAATATCAAAT
>CAIQND010000162.1 GCA_903873045.1 uncultured Methylococcaceae bacterium
CGCAAGGCTTAACTTTAAACTGTCCCGCCTAACGTGGGTAGCCAAAAAAAGCTAACAACTTAACACGGGACAGACCTGACAGGTTTTATAAACCTGTCAGGTCTAACTCCAATATTTTATAATGGCTACAGGATTAAATAGGGGTAGAAAAAACATGTCAAGAAAATATCCCGTCCCATACGGGACGGAATAACACACACGTTCATATTTTCTACCCATATTTTGTGCCTAACGGCACAGGATTTATCGTTCAATGTTATACCAATATCCCATTATTCCCTCGTTGGGAGTACTTATTCAGTCCCCCTCTTTGAAAAAGAGGAATACGCACGAAATAACTTAGACATCAGCTCCCTCTCCCTTCGGGAGAGAGCAAGATGCCTAAGTTATTTCATGCACATTCCTAAGTTGTTTCATTTACATTCCTTAGCATCGTTGCGCTGTCCAAAAATCATTGTCAAAGCCAATATTTTATTTAAAAAACAGCTTATTGAGAAACCCCTTTAGCTCATTGCAAATGCCGGATAGCACTATCACCTCAGCATTATTAATGAATTAAACTGATTTAATAATATCCTATTTATCAACGCCAAAATATTGATTAACTGATCAGCAGATTTACTTTTTTTGCACCCAGCTCAATACTGGTTTGATCCAAAATAGCTCTGGCACGCTGATAATCATTACGATGTACCGTAAAAGTAAAATCAGTGGTGGCATCCTCGGCCATATTCTGGACGATCATCCACTTCAATATTGGCATCGGCGATAGGTAGAAGCTCAGCTTGAAATTAATATATTCTATCCGATCTTGAATTTTATTTTGTCGAATTAGGTTTTACCTTTGGCGAAGGTGTTGAGATAACAAAATCAGCCTGAAGAATGTATTTTCATGCCATCGTAAGTTATTGTTTCTTTATGGTGGTTTGATATACTCTGAATGTCTGAAAAATAGACAAGTAAAAAATAGACTTAAAAAAGATAATTCTACATTATCTATAATTTTTAACTAAACCAAACTAAGAGAGTAAAAATGTCAAACGTCTTTTCATTTACAGGGGCTATCGGTAGAGATGCAGAGGTAAGATACGCACCATCCGGGTTGGCCGTATTAAATTTTACCGTCGCAAATAATATCGGATTTGGGGAGAAACAACAAACCTTATGGATTCGCGTAACTTTGTTTGGAAAACGAGCTGAAGGATCACTAAAAGATTATTTGAAAAAAGGTCAACAAGTCTTTGTATCGGGTGAATTAACGCAAAGCGAATACAAAGCCAACGATGGCACGACTAAAACCAGTCTGGAACTTAACGCCAATATTATTGATTTAATCGGCAAGAAAAATGAGTCCAGCCAGCCACAACAAAACTATCAGTCTCCAGGAGCTGGAGCTCGTGAGCAGGCACCAGCCCGGCAAACAACCAGTAATGAAAACTTTGATGCGCCTTATGATGACGATATTCCATTCTAGGAGTCACCTTAGATTTACTATGTAAAGTTTGGCATCCTTCATTCATCGGTTTACACTTTTTCTAATTACAGACGCGTAGGTCGGGTTAGCGAGAGCGTAACCCGACAAATCGTACTATCTGTGTCGGGTTACGGCTAGCGCCTAACCCGACCTACAGAGATTATTAGC
>CAIQND010000163.1 GCA_903873045.1 uncultured Methylococcaceae bacterium
GGCAAAGCAGGGCGAATGTACAAACATTCGTATTATTTTTGATTTTTTTCTTAATTAAACAGGTACCTCATTTATGTCTAAGAAATTTATTTTTGCTGTCCTTTTTGGATATACAGCTTTAATCAACCAATCAGCCGCCTCCACGTTTAACTGGACGGCTAATATTCAAATCATCGGAGGCTTTAGCACAGGTTCCGGCCAATTGGAGGCACAAGACATACTATCGACGAGTTTGGATGGTTTATACACCGGTTATCTGTTGACATCCATTACCGGAACCTATGCGGGACAGGCAATTACTGGTTTAGCAGACCTGAATACCGTTGATGGTAACGATAACCTGATCAATACGTCTGAAAAACTTGTGGATCATGATGGTATCGCCTTTACGCTTGCTGCAACCCCTACTGATTATGGTTCGAACTTGATAAACGTTTATAGTGATACTGCTGGTTATACGGACAACGGTCCGGCTGGCTCTCTTTTATCTCGTTTCACGCTCACCGCTGTCCCCATTCCAGCCGCCATTTGGATGTTTGGTTCTGCATTGGTTGGACTGGTCGGTTTCGGTCGCCGCAAACTGCTTGCATAAAACCGCGCCCAGGTATTTCGGCATGAACTGCCGGAAACCAGTTGAATTTAATACCAGTTGATATGGATGGCACTTGTAAAGCATCCAATTCACTAAATTTTATAATCGATTTTGATAAACACTATCTACTGAGGTATTTCATATCATGAAAAGTTCTGATCGTCGCAAGTTTATAAAGATAATGGGGTCTGGGTCATTAGCCGCCGCATTACCCTTAAGTATCAGTAAAGCGCTGGCTACTCCGGCGAACAACCGCACGGGCACGATTGCCGATGTGGAACATATCGTCATCCTGACCCAAGAAAATCAGTCTTTCGACCACTATTTCGGTACTTTGCGCGGTGTCCGAGGCTTCTCCGATCCACGCGCAGTCAATCTGCCGAATGGCAGACCGGTCTGGTTTCAACCGAATGTTCCTGACCATTTTGGCCTGGGTGCAGATGAATTGCCACCTTTCCGCGTCAAGTTACCAAGTCTGGGTATGACATACCTGCCCGGCACCGCTCATGACTGGAATTCCAGCCACAGGGCGTGGAATTTCGGTCAATACGACCAATGGGTGGCCAACAAATCGCCAATGACCATGGCTTACCTGAAGCGCAGCGACATCCCTTATCACTTCGCTCTGGCCGATGCCTTCACCATCTGCGATGCCTACCACTGCTCGGTAATGGGCCCAACCGACCCCAACCGCTACCACATGTGGACTGGCTGGACAGGCAACGATGGCTTGGGTGGCGGCCCAGTCTTCAGCAATGCCGAGGATGGATATGGCTGGAAAACCTACCCTGAACGTCTGGAGGAAGCAGGTGTGAGCTGGAAGGTTTATCAGGACGTAGGTGACGGACTGGATGCTATTGGGTCGCACTTCTGGGGATGGACAGATAACGCTTATATCGGCAACTACGGCGACAATTCCCTGCTGTATTTCCACCAATACCAAGATGCCAAGCCCGGCACGCCGCTTGCCATCGGAGCCAAAACCGGCACCAACATTGCTGCGGGTGGAACGCAATTAAACCTGTTCGACCAGCTGCGTGATGATGTGAAAAACGGCAAACTGCCGCAAGTGTCCTGGATCGCCTCACCGGAAGCCTATAGCGAACATGCGAATTGGCCCGCAAACTTTGGTGCTTGGTACATCACCCAAGTCCTTGATATCTTGACTTCGAATCCTGATGTGTGGAGCAAAACCATTCTGTTTATCAACTGGGATGAGAATGACGGCGGCTTTGATCATATAGTGCCCCCGACCCCACCAATGGGCAGTAACGGTGGAAAGTCTACCGTTGATACCATCAACGAGGTTTATGTTAACAATGGCTCTAGCAGCTTCATCAGCGGTCCGATTGGCTTTAGTGCGCGGGTGCCACTGCTTGCCATTTCCCCCTGGAGCAAGGGCGGTTACGTCAATTCGCAGGTGTTCGACCACACCTCGATGATCCGCTTCATTGAACAGCGCTTCGGGCCTGATTACCCCGGCTTGATTGAGCCGAACATCACCCCATGGCGTCGGGCAGTAGCCGGCGACTTGACATCTATTTTCAACTTTGCCACCCCCAACGCGTTGAAGGTCAAGCTACCTAACACTGCGAGTTATATGCCGCCGGAAGCAAATAGCAATCCCAGCTATAAATCGGGTCGCCCCAGCTATCCGGTAACACCGTCAAATATACTGGTCGGCCTGCCGGTACAGGAACAAGGCATCCGCCCTGCTCGTGCGCTGCCCTACCAATTTAATGTTTACGGGGCATCATCTTTCTCTGATAAAACTTTCCACATTAACTTCAACAATATCGGTCTCGCCGCTGCGGTATTCCAAGTACGCTCTGGCGATGCCGCTGTTCTACCCCGCAGTTACACGGTCGAAGCAGGTAAGTCGCTTGCAGATACATGGAATGTGGATTCCACTTACGATCTTTCGGTTTATGGCCCCAACGGCTACCTGCGTTCCTTCAAGGGCAATATTGCCGTCGGAGCAACCAGTCTTGATGTGCGTGCCAGCTATCTCAGCGAAGAGCGGGGCAGCATTTCACTGCGCATCACCAACACTGACATAAAGGGCGTTGATGTGATAGTGCTTGATGCTTATACCGGCGTTGAGTTTGGGCAATACCTGGCACCCAATGAAGTCCTGGATCATGTTTGGTCACTGTACAATTTCAATGGCTGGTATGATCTGATTGTTCGGGTCACAGGTGATAGTGCTTACGAGAGCCGACTGGCTGGCCATGTAGAAACCGGCCGGGACAGCACGACAGATCCTGTTATCGGGGGGTTAACTTTAAAGGGTTAGGCTACCCACTTTAGCCAGTACAAAATACTGGAGTTAGACCTGACAGGTTTATAAAACCTGTCAGGTCTGTCCCGTGTTGGTAGCCTTAATATACAGCACCAATCTTCGGAACGGCCTTAAAAAATGAGCGAACCATGAGTAATAACATTCGATAATATTTACAGATCACTGGAGTAAGAAATGGGCGTCGGCATTAAAGAATTATTAGTTGTATTAGTTATTGTTATTATACTTTTTGGTACAAAAAAGCTGCGCAATATTGGCGCAGATCTGGGTGGAGCCATTAAAAGTTTTCGCGCCTCCGTGAAAGAAGGAGAAGAAGACAAAAAACACGCCGAAAACGAAGATGAAAGCATAGAAGGCGAAGTCACTTCCATGAAAAACGTAAAAGTCTGATATGTTTGATGTAGGATTTTCCGAGCTTATCATGATCGGTTTGGTCAGTTTATTGGTCATAGGCCCCGAACGATTGCCTAAAGTGGCACGCATTGCAGGCTTTTGGATAGGTAAGTCACGCGCTATGATGGCTAACGTTAAGGCAGAAATCAAACAGGAATTGCACGAAGAAGAGATCCGTCAGATATTTAAAGACCAGTTGGAGTTGCAGGAATTTCATGCGGCTCTCAATGAGACTACTGATGCCGCAAATTCAATTAAAGATTCACTTACCGCATCGCCGGAAGAATCTTTAGAAAAAGTTAAGTCACCCCATGAGCCAGAATAGTTTTGAAGAGGCAGCCCAGCCTTTTATCAGTCACCTGATTGAATTGCGCAAGCGCCTGTTAAAAGTTGTGGTATTCGTATTAGTGGTGTTTTTGGGGTTGTCGGCTTACGCTAACCAAATCTACAGCATTCTGGCCGAGCCGTTAATGAAACACATGCCAAAAAATAGCTCCATGATTGCTATTGATGTGGCATCGCCTTTTTTTACGCCGTTTAAGCTGGCGTTGGTTATCTCCGTTTTTATTTCAATCCCGGTTATTCTTTACCAGTTTTGGGCTTTTGTAGTACCCGGAATGTATAAAAGAGAACGGCGGATGATTTTTCCGTTACTGATTGCCAGTACGCTTCTGTTTTATCTGGGTATGGCCTTTGCTTACTTTGTCGTTTTTCCGTTGGTATTTGGCTTTCTGACGGCAGCTGCACCTGAGGGTGTCGCGGTCATGACGGACATTGCCAAGTATCTGGATTTTATTTTAACGTTGTTTTTTGCGTTTGGTATCTGTTTTGAAGTCCCTATATTTACCATTGTCATGGTTTGGACAGGCTTGGTAACCCCGGCCAGTCTTGCTGAAAAACGTCCTTATGTCATCGTTGCCGCGTTTGTTATTGCTGCATTCCTAACGCCACCTGATCCTGTTTCACAAACATTGCTGGCCGTACCCATGTGGATGTTATTTGAAGCGGGTTTGTTATGTTCGCGTTTATTTGTGCATAAAGAAAGTACCGATGATGACTACCCTGAAGATCTCGAACCAAAATTCAAATTGAACAAAATATAACAGAAATAAAGATTAACTCAATACTCGTTGTTCCAGGTTTTTTAGCTTGACGGCGGCAATCCCAGATAAATCAATATGTGTGCGTTAGCCGCGACGTAGGCATCGCTCCTACTGTGGGAGCGATGCCTACGTCGCGACTATAGCTCATCATTAGTTTGGCTGTCTGGTCTCAGCTATGATTTGATAGACTCATCTGCATCATTTTTTAAAATCAATGAATAAAAATTTGAATATCGAGTAATAACAATCAGTGCCAAGTAACGGAATTTTTCCCGTTACTTGGCACCGATTGAAAACAGATTCTCTGGAGAGGTTTTTCCCGGAAAACCACCGCAACACCACACATAATGCCACTCAGAAAGCCTGTAGCCGCGCCTGTCTCATGAGGTGTTTCAACTCTTTAACCGTCTGAGCCAATCCCGAAAACAAGGCTTGAGCGATAATCGAATGGCCGATATTAAGTTCGACTATTTCCGGTATTGCGCATATCGCTTCAACATTATAAAAAGTTAACCCATGCCCCGCGTTAACTTGTAAGCCGGCACTGTGCGCATAATGCGCCGCCTGTCTGATGCGGGCCAGTTCTTGGGCTTGTTGCTCGGGATTTTTTGCATCGGCATAACAACCCGTGTGCAATTCGACAACCGGTGCCCCTGCTTTTACCGCTGCATCAATTTGCGCTTCCTCGGGGTCAATAAAAAGGGAGACTTCAATGCCGGCGGCTCTTAAGCTATCACAAGCCCATTGCATTCTATTCAGGTTGCCTGAAACATCCAAGCCACCCTCAGTCGTCAATTCTTCACGTTTTTCCGGCACCAGACAACACGCATAAGGTTGTACCTTAACTGCAAGCCCCACCATTTCATCGGTGACTGCCATTTCCATATTCAGGCGGGTGTGGAGCAGTTCTTTTAACAAGAAAATATCCCTATCCTGAATATGCCGACGGTCTTCCCGTAAGTGCGCCGTAATGCCGTCTGCGCCTGCCTGTTCTGCAACCAGTGCTGCTTGTGCAGGTTCTGGATAAAGCGTACCTCGGGCTTGTCTCAACGTGGCAACGTGGTCAATATTTACGCCCAATAAGATGTGTGTTTTATTCATTTTTATAGATGTTGGATAATTTGGTTGATGACGGCCCGACTTTTTAGTGGCTTACCGTGCAAATAAACAGCGATGACTTTTCGCATCAGTATTTTCGCTTCGTAAAGTGTATTAGAGTCGGTGAGTTTTCTGGCTTTTAAAGCCAGCAAGGTATTGCCCGAGAATAAGCCGTCAGCTGCGGCTATCGGCCCTTGTTCGGCATGGAAGTGATAGCGGGTTGATGAATCAACGGCTTGGTTGTTTTGGAGGTCATAGTCCAGTTGCAGTCCATAACCTACGGCTGCCAGTAAATCAAGTTCAAAAATACGCAGTGTCGCTTCTATTTTTGACGGCTCTGAAAGGCAGGATAAGCAATGTCCATAATAGTCAAACACGTCCGGGTGAGGGTCGTACTGATGCAAAAAACAGCTGATGAGTTCATTAACATAAAAGCCGCAATAAACGGCAAGTCCCTGTAATGGATTAAAGGGCTGTGTTATTTCAACATCGGTCAGTATTTTTAACTCAGTCTTGCCCAAGTAGGAGAGTGTCAGCGGGGTAAAAGGTTGTAGAAGCCCCACCGTTTTGGACTTGGCCTTTCTTATCCCTCTAGCCAACAGAGAAACCCTGCCAAAATCGCGGGTCAATACGTCAATAATAAGACTGGTTTCTCTAAATTTTCGTTGTTGCAGGATAAAGGCAGGTTGTAAAAGAACTGCTCTATCAGTCATTAAATCCCAGGCTTTGCATAGCGCGTTCATTATCCGACCAGTTCTTTTTAACTTTAACCCACAGTTGTAAGTAGACTTTTTGACCGATCAGTTTTTCTATATCAAACCGCGCATCCGTACCTACTTTTTTCAGCATGTCGCCGTCTTTGCCAATCACGATATTTTTTTGGGTCAGACGCTCTACCCAAATAATGGCGTATATTTTAGTGATATGGGGAAGCTCTTCGTAGCGCTCCATTTCAACCGTTAGGGCATAAGGCAATTCATCGCCCAAGCGACGAGTCAGTTTTTCCCTGATAATTTCAGCCGCTAAAAAGCGCTCGGGCCGGTCGGTAATCTGATCTTCAGGATAGATTAAATCATTTTCCGGTAACAGCTTCATGATCAAACTTTCAAGTTGATCCAGATTAGTTCTTTTTAAAGCGGAAATAGGCACCAAATGCTCAAAGGGGAAGCGGTGTTGGGCTTCGGCAAAAAACGTCAGGATGGCATCCTTGTCTTTTACCTTGTCGACTTTATTGACGGCAAGTATGACCGGCAATCCCGCTTGCTCCAGTTTTTTAAAGATGACTTCATCATATTCATGCCACGACAAACCATCAATCAACCAGACAATCACATCAACACCCAGCAGGGTGGTTTCAGCTGTTCGGTTTAAATAGCGGTTTAACGCTCTTTTTTCATTGTTGTGCATGCCCGGAGTGTCCATATAAATGGCCTGGCCTGCTTCAGTGGTGTTAATGCCCAGAATTCGGTGTCGGGTAGTTTGTGGTTTGCGTGAAGTAATGCTGATTTTCTGCTTCAGCAAATGATTCATCAGCGTAGATTTACCAACATTGGGGCGCCCTATTAGCGCTACGAAACCGCAATTCATTGACTATCCTTCTTTAATAATTCGAGCATAAGCTCTGCTGCCGATTGTTCGGCTCTTTTTCTGGAGATACCGGTACCGATACAGGCTTCTTCAATTAAGGTAATGGTACATTTAACTTTAAACATTTGTTCGTGTGCAAGTCCTGACATGGTTATTAAGGTGTATTCAGGCAGCAACAGTTTTTTGGACTGCATCAATTCCTGAAGTTGGGTTTTAGGGTCTTTTTGCCAGTTATCCATCGATAATTGGCTCAGTTTTTCCGTAAATAAAAGTTCGATCCATTGTTGGCAAGCGGTTATGCCTTGATCTTTAAACAACGCGCCCATAATGGCTTCCAGTGCATCGGACAAAATGGAATCACGGCGAAAGCCACCGCTTTTTAATTCTCCCGACCCTAGCAATAAATAATCGCCCAGCTGATGCTTTCTGGCTAACTCCGCTAAAGAAGTTTGATTGACCAGACTCGCTCTTAGGCGGCTTAAAACACCTTCACTGGCCTCAGGAAAAAGGTCATACAATTTTTGGGCAATCACAAAGCCCAAGATTGAATCGCCTAAAAACTCCAGTCGTTCATTATTGGTTGAGCTTGCGCTGCGATGGGTTAAAGCCATGGTAAAAAGCTGTGGATTATTAAACGTTAATCCCAGCTTTCTACACAAAACTTCGGGCTTTTTTATCACTGATTACCGACCTCAATATTGTCATTAAATTCAACTAAAACACTCAGGTTGCCAACAATTTTGCGTGCAACCTCATACTCAATAACCACTTTTATATAATTCCCGTGGCGGGTGATAGTAATGTCATCCTGAGTGACATCATCAACATAATTAATATCGAAGCGTTTGCTCAGGCTACTTCTGATTTCGCCCTCACTTTGAGTTTCAATGTCCGGGGTTTTTTTAATATCCGCCAACGCACTGACTACTTTGCTGTGATTAAGGTAAACCGGGCCTATTTTAAGACCCAACAAAACAAAAAAACCGATAAGACCGAGAATAAAAGCAAGCGATATAAAGGTTAAACCTTGTTGGTTTGCAGGCGATGTATTCATTTAATTCTCCCAAACTATTTATGGTTGCGCATAAAGGTTTACTGGTAGAGATGTGGGTTACACAAATAACGCCGGAAAGACCTGGCAGGTTTTGTAAACCTGCCAGGTGTAACGCCGGTATTTTTGTGCCGGATGAATTCCCACGCCGGAGCGTGGGAGCTAGGCGTATCTTGGGGGGTATTTTCTGCGTGCTGCCTTAGCTGTTAAATTATTTTAATACTGTACCAATGCGACTAAAACCAACGCCTTTATCCTGCCAATCCCAACTCATCCAGATAAAGAAAGCTTTACCGACCAGATTGGCTTCAGGAACCGGTCCCCAGTAGCGGCTGTCATTACTGTTGTCACGATTATCACCCATGGCAAAATAATTACCTTCCGGTACTACGTAAACAAATTCGACTGTAGGCGTACCATTTCTGATTAAAATACTGTGCTCAACACCGGTTAAATCTTCCAGCAATTCTTCAGCACCGGTCATATCTTCGCCCTGACCCAAACCTTGATAACGTCCCATGGATACCTGTTTAACAGGCACATCATTGACGGTCAGCTTTTTATTGTTATAAACAATTTTGTCGCCAGGCAGGCCAACAATGCGTTTAATATAATCGACAGTCGGGTCTTTAGGATAACGAAAAACGACAATATCGCCGCGCTTGGGTTCATTCAGTTCAATTATCTTTTTATTGATAACGGGCAGACGAATGCCGTAAGTAAACTTGTTGACCAGAATAAAATCACCCACCAACAAAGTAGGCATCATTGATCCGGAAGGAATGCGAAAAGGCTCTGCAATAAATGACCGAAGCAACAGCACAATCAACACAATCGGAAAAAAAGAACGCGCATACTCGACCAGTATGGGCTCATCTTTTTCATCAAAAATGAGGCCTTTTGATTTAAGGAATAATAGATAAGCCCCCCAAATGACACCCGTAATGACAGTGGCCAGCAACAGAAAAAAAGAGAAATCAAAGTCCATAATTTATATTTTATAAAGTGTAGGGGCAATCCCTAGTGGTTGCCCTGGTGTATAGCAGTTTGAAAGAGCTGTATTATTCTTTGTTAAGCTGTAAAACGGCCAGGAATGCTTCTTGAGGAATCTCAATATTACCAACCTGTTTCATGCGTTTTTTACCGGCTTTTTGTTTTTCCAATAACTTTTTCTTACGACTAATATCGCCGCCATAACACTTGGCGATAACATTTTTTCGCATGGCTTTAACGGTAGAGCGGGCGATAACTTTGGAACCAATCGCCGCCTGTATCGCCACTTCGTACATTTGTCGTGGAATCAGTTCTTTCATCTTTTCAACCAAATCACGGCCCCGATTATTACTTAAATCACGATGCACAATAATCGATAAAGCATCCACTTTTTCGGCATTGATCAACACATCCAGCTTAACCAAATCCGCTGGCTGAAAACGTAAAAATTCATAATCAAACGAAGCAAAACCGCGACTGACTGACTTTAAGCGGTCAAAGAAATCCAGAACCACTTCACTTAAGGGTAGTTCATAATGCAGAGAAACTTGTCTGCCAACGTACTGCATGTCTTTTTGTACGCCGCGCTTTTCAATGCACAGGGTAATCACGCCGCCTAAATAAGCCTGCGGCACCAAAATATTAGCCCGAATAATGGGTTCCCTGATTTCCTTGACAGTGCCGCCCTCCGGCAGTTTTGCCGGATTATCCACCATTAAAATCTGGTCGGTCTGGGTAATCACTTCATAAATAACCGTGGGCGCTGTGGTAATCAAATCAACGTCATATTCTCTTTCCAGACGCTCTTGCACAATTTCCATGTGCAACATGCCTAAAAAGCCGCAACGAAAACCAAAACCTAACGCCTGAGAAGTTTCCGGCTCAAATTGCAACGCGGCATCATTAAGGTTTAGCTTGTTAAGCGCTTCACGTAAATCTTCGTAATCGTCGGAACTAACGGGATACAAACCCGCAAAAACGCGCGGCTGAACCCGTTGAAAGCCGGTCAGTTGTTCGGTAGCCGGATTATCTGTCCACGTGATGGTATCACCCACCGGCGCACCAAAAATGTCTTTAATACCGGCCACTACATAACCGACTTCGCCGGTATTTAAAATGTCTTTTTCAAGACGCTTGGGCGTAAAAACACCGACTTTATCAGCAATAAACGATTTGCCGGTAGACATGATGGTGATTTTTTGCTTTTTGCGAATACTGCCATGCATAATTCTGACTAAAGACACCACACCCAGATAACTGTCAAACCAAGAATCAATAATTAACGCTTGCAACGGGCCGTCTATATTGCCTTGCGGTGGCGGCACTTTAATAACCAGTTGTTCCAAAACATCTTGCACATTCAGACCGGTCTTGGCACTAATCATCAAAGCCTCATCCGCTGCAATGCCGATTACTTCTTCAATTTCAGCCAGTACGCGTTCCGGTTCGGCAGAAGGCAAATCAATTTTATTCAGTACCGGTACCACTTCCAGGCCCTGTTCAATGGCCGTATAGCAGTTTGCCACACTTTGCGCCTCAACGCCTTGCGCCGCATCAACAACCAGTAACGCACCTTCACAGGCCGCTAACGATCTAGATACTTCATAAGAAAAATCAACGTGCCCAGGCGTATCAATAAAATTAAGTTGATAGGTTTCGCCATCTTTGGCTTTAAAGTCTAGCGTAACACTTTGTGCTTTAATAGTGATGCCGCGTTCTTTCTCAATGTCCATCGTATCGAGTACTTGTGCTGACATTTCCCGGGCACTTAAGCCGCCACAGATTTGAATAAAACGATCCGCGAGTGTTGATTTACCATGATCAATATGCGCGATAATGGAGAAATTTCTGATATGTTTTAAATCCACTGTGTTTCAACTGATAATGAGGTTGTTAAGGCGTTATTGCTTTAGCGCTTGCGGCAATGAATGCCATCAAGGTATTTGACTACTTTGATAAAGCTGCAAATTATAACAGAGTTAGCCTTATGCCCAGCCAAGTTTCTCTATAAAATGCAACTTCTTGTTGGTTAGGTGGGATTAATGATTTTTTATTCACCAAGAAGCCTCACCTGAGTCGGGTCGAAGGGACAGGAAAAATATGACGCTTTATCTTCGTGCGGATAAGTTTTTTAGCCTGATAATTGGCTTAAAGCGGGCGATAAAATGCTTGATTCTGGCAGGGATGCACAAATCCAATAGACTGCAATTTGGCAAGATAAACCGTTGGGCGGAGTCGCGTTGGCTGAGCGGAGTCGAAGCCGGCAAAATCGCTTCGACTCCGCTCAGCCAGCGGCTTAACTTAATGACATTGCAACAGGCTGTTTTTAATATCGACTATTCATTCCGATGCCTTATAAAAACAGCAAAGCGAGGTATTCCTGACTGAGTAAAACCTTGATACCGATAAGTCACCAAACTCCCAAGCGCTGGCGGATTTTTTCGTTGTTGCTGGGTAAAACCACTGCCTATATAAAAGGTCTTGCCATTATCCATACGCACTTTGATAGCGCCCATCAAACCAGTATTTTTACCTTTACCGGGTTTATAATCGATAACGATGGCTTCTGCATCTTCAAACGGTTTTAATTTAAGCAAATCATCGCTGCGACCGCTATGATAAAGCGCGTTTTGTCGATGCAGCACCAAACCCTCGCCGCCTTGTTTGACCAGATCATCCAGCTTGTCCATCAAGGCTTTATTGGAATCGACACGAAACTGCTCAATAACTTGTAGGTACGGCGTTGTTGCTAATTGCCGCATCGCTTCAACACGCTCGGTAAACGTACCGCCATGCGTTGGCAAATCAAACACCATAAACTTGACCGCTTTCCAGCCGTCATCCGGAATTTGCTTACGAACGACCGAAACAACATCTTGATAATGTCCCCGCCCCATCCATAATTCACCATCCAACGGCTTATCCGGAAAACCTTGCACAAACCATGCGGGTGCCATAAAAACAGTACCGCCCCGAGAGATAAGCTGCCTGCCATCCCATCGCGCACGAACCCCGTCCAGTTTTTCACTCACCCAAAACTGCGTAACATCCTCATGCTGACGATAAACATTTGCCAGCATCACGTCAGGCGCTTCATTGGCGACAACCGGCAATGCGATTGCCAGCGTTAATAACAGTACCCTAAGAAAACACCGGATAGTCCAGCTAATAAGAGTTTTTTGTACCGGTTGATAAGCAGACATGAATA
>CAIQND010000164.1 GCA_903873045.1 uncultured Methylococcaceae bacterium
CTTTAAGGAAAAATTTATGATTAAAAATAAAAAGTCTTTGTTGGTGCTCATGATGCTGGTGATCACTCCGGTCACTGTTTTTATGATGTCGAATACAGCCTCTGCAAATGGCTGGGCTACGCTAGAGTCTTTGGATTTGGCCACGGCTTCGTGTCCCTCTGAAGCGACAGAGCATCCGGAGCTTGTTCGCTTACGTGATGAAATATCAAAAGCAGGTAGCGTCAACGAGGCACGTATTCTGGCTCTTGCTCCGACCGCCGAGGCCATCGATGCACTCAGTAATGCCCGCTCCATTATGCCTTTTAGCGAAGATTTGCGCCTGGCTGAAAACCAGCTCAGCGAAGCACGATCACGCATTGAATCAGCCGATACGCCAGACCAAGTTGCCGATGAGTTTTCCGGTATGATGCTCGCCGGACTCGATAATGATCGAGCGGCTTCATTGAAAGTGGGTAAAGTTGGATGCAGCTATTCAACAGGAGAAACAATCGCTATTGTTATCGGGTTGATCTTGGGAATTATCCCGGGGCTAATCTTGCTTGTGGTGCTCTGCTGACGCTTGTCGTCAACAACAGCGTATTAAAAATAATGCCATTATCATGAAAATAAAGAGCGTGTTATGAAAATTATAGTGTTACTTACTGAAGCTTTAAGCCTGTTTAAAAGTCTGCTCAATGACTTGACGGGGAAACGAACACTGGTTTATTTACTTACGCTGGCTTTTGCTGTGACTATTGCTTCCGGTTTTATGCTTTATATGATTGATCCTAATATCCACTCGCTGTTTGATGGGATATGGTCGGCCTGGGTCACCATGACGCATGTGGGTTTTGGTGACGTAGTGCCAACCTCGTTTTTGGGACGGTTGTTGTCGGCTGCACTGATATTATTCGGGCTGGCTTTATTTTCGATGTTTACCGCAATAGTGTCAGTGACGCTAATCGGTAAAAATAGGGATGCTTGGAGTCAGAATCTGCGACAAATTGAGCAGGACACGAGTCGTATCGAGACTGAAGAAAATCAGATTCTTCAAGAATTGGCTCGGTTGCACGACCGCATGACCGCACTGGAAAAAAAGTTGTCATCGGGTGCAGGAAAAGACAACTCATGATTTTATAGTTAATTGCCGGACATTTGTGATAAATAGCGCAGCATGTCAGGCAGTCAGTTAACGTATTGGAGACCTAAATGTTAATTTTTCTTATAGTAATCATTGCTTTTTTAGCGGGATTGTCTTTGTTCCTGGCTATGAGTGTTGGCGTGGCTTTTTGCCTGGTATGGCTATTTCCGGCTATTTCTTTTGAAATAGGCGTTTTAATTGGAACTGTCAGTCTTAGTATGATGTGTTATCTTTTTATTTTTATAGTGAGGACAACTGCAGAATCCACCATAGACTCGCTCTCTACAGAAGACGAAATTTTTGATAAAATTTACGATGAAATTGATCTTAATAACGTCATACTGCCACGATCAGCACGAAGCAGAAGAAAAAGGCGTTAATAGTCGCACTTTATCCTGTATTCCGGCTTTGTCTTCACGCGCTGTAAAGTTGCTTTTTAGCTTGACACCTAACTTTCCTTATCCATGACCCATTCAATAAAATTCTGGGCTGTTGTTCCAGCGGCCGGTGTTGGCAAACGCATGAACGCAGACCGACCCAAACAATATCTGGAACTTGCCGGTAAAACAGTCATCGAGCATACCTTGTTGCGCTTGTTAAA
>CAIQND010000165.1 GCA_903873045.1 uncultured Methylococcaceae bacterium
ACAATCACAAAGCCATTTGCCAAAATCCCGTTAGGGATTAAATAGGGGTAGAAAAAACATGTCAAGAAAATATCCCGTCCCATACGGGACGGAATAACACATACGTTCATATTTTCTACCCATATTTTGTGCCTAACGGCACAGGATTTATCGTTCAATGTTATGCCAATATCCCGTTGATTCTGTAGGTTCGTGGGGTATATCTTGTTGTGCTTCAGCAGCTTTTTTTTCTTCAGCGGCTTTTTCTCTATCCGCAGCCTTTTTAGCTAGCGCAGCTTTTTGATCCGCTGCTTTACTCGCTGCTATCGATCCTGTTTCTGAGGCGGCCTGACCTAATGCAGGAGATAAAAGCGCTGATATTACGAAAAAAAATAATGGCAATGTGATTTTTTTTGATTTGATGTGCAACATAATCAACCTTTAAATAATAATTTTTTAAAATAAGTGTAGCTCAATAAGGCGCTCTGAATCTCTACAGCCTTAGCTGTGATTCGACCTTACAGCTTTTTTTGATTCAACAATTTGGCAGGTCATGTTTAATGAGCCCACAATAATAGTCCGGTGATTTTAGGTAAGGACTGTTTTAAAGTTATCAGATTAAAACTGGAAGTACAATAAATAATATCACTGAAATGTTAGCGTCTTTCATTTTCACATTAAAATGTGATGATGAAAGAGCTGATCCTGATTTTCCGTGGATTTATTAAAACCACTAAAAAAATGAGTATTGACGATGACCGGTCACTCTATGGCTTATTATCGCCATCATCATCAAGAACTTTATCATAAACTTCGCGCAGACTGAGATAGCAATTTATGCTTTCCAGTGACATGGAAGCCTCAAGCCCTAACGCTTCAGATAATATCCAAACGTCGCCTTGCCGCAGATAGTGTTCGATACTGGCCTGATCTTGCGATATCAACAGATATTCACGCAGGCTGGCGATTTTACGATAATGTGCAAACTTGCCGCCTCGGTCATAAGCTTCGGTGGAAGGCGACAGCACTTCAATCAACAGCGTTGGGTTAATCAGGGTATCAAAATAGGTATCCTCAAATTGCGGCGCACCGCATACAACCGCGATATCTGGATAATGGTAACTGTGTGCTTCGGCTGCCTTGACGCGCATATCATTGATGTAGGCTTCGCAGGGACGTTTTTTGAGTTGATTTCGTAACTCTCCGGCTATATTAACTGTTATCAGATTATGCTTACGACTAGCGCCGGTCATTGCATAAATTTCACCATTATGAAATTCACTTTTAGTAAACGCGCTACGTTCCAATGTTAAGTAGTCTTCAGCGGTATAACGCAGCTGTTCAAGTGCGGCAGACATAAATTACCTCTAAGAATTCTCTTTTTAAGGTTAAGCTTATCATAGCGTTTTCTATCAGTGTGAACAGTATTTTTGTAATTTTGTAATTATTTACCTCCCCCTTTGAAAAAGGGGGGTTGAGGGATTTATCTAATAAAATCCCCCCTAACCCTAATGTCATTAAGTTAAGCCGTTGGCTGAGCGAAGTCGAAGCGATTTTTCCGGCTTCGGCTCCGCTCAGCCAACGGTTTATCTTCCCAAGAGGCTTAACTTAACGACATTGCCCTTAACCTCTTTTTCAAAGAAGGGGAGCAATAATTACGCGGGGAATCAGCTCTTAAAATTCGGCATCATGATAAATATTCTGTACGTCATCCAGATCATTTAACATGTCCAAGAACTTTTCAAACAATTCCAGATCCTCGCCGCTGATAGGCGTGACCGTTCTTGGCAAAAATTGAATTTCGTCCACATCAAAATCAACCTTGCCCAACGCATCCGTTAAGGCTTGCTTGGCCTTAAAGTAGTCGGCATGGGGCGTAAAGACGGTGACTTTTCCCTTATCACTTTCAATATCGGTCACATCCACATCGGCCGTTAGCAAGGCATCAAGAACGGCATCTTCGTCATCATTTTCAAAAGCCAGGATAGCGGAATGGTCAAACATGTGACTGACTACACCTTGGGTACCAATTTTACATTTTGTTTTGGTAAAGCACTGGCGCACATCACCAAAAGTACGGTTAGGGTTGTCGGTCAGGCAATCAATAATCACCATGCAACCACCGGGACCAAAGCCTTCGTAGCGAGCTGGCGAAAAATCTTCCCCCCCGCCGCCTCTGGCTTTGTCGATAGCTTTTTCAATAACGTGGGTAGGCACTTGGTCTTTCTTGGCGCGATCAATCAGTCCCCGCAAAGCTAAATTGCCATCCGGGTCGACACCCCCCGCTTTAGCGCACACATATATTTCACGGCCATATTTACTGTAGACCTTTGCCTTGGTGTCAGACGTTTTGGCCATGGACACTTTACGATTTTGGTAAGCTCTTCCCATTTGATTGTTGCTCCATTGGCAAATAAAAATCAGTCGATTCTACAGATAAGTCCTTCCATTAGGAATCTTTAAATCATTTCATCAAGACACAAAGCCGGACGCTATATGCCTATACAGATAACATCCCTTGAAGGGATAGTATCTGTCGACAGAGAAATCAGGTATCAATAACGCCGGTTACAATGTCATTAAGTTAAGCCGTTCACTGAGCGGAGCCGTAGCGATTTTTTCGGCTTCGGCTCCGCTCAGCCAACGAGGCTCGGCTCAGCCAACGGTTTATCTTGCCAAGAGATGCTTAACTTAACGGCATTAGCGCCGACTGGGTTGCGTCCGTACCAGTCGTCAACCCAATCGCTCAAACAAATGATAGCCCACTTCGCCGGCCACTTTACTTTTCAGTAGTCGCCAATTTTCAGGCAGTCCATCAAGCTTGAGCGTGCTTTCCGTCTCAACATAGATTTTGGCATGTTTACTTAACCAGCTTTTTTCTTCCAGCCATTGACAGGTCTGAACGGCTAGCGACAGTGCAAAAGGCGGATCAATAAAAACCACATCAAAAACGTCGGCATCACCGGCCAGATAACGAAACACATCCGCTTGAATAATTTTAATTTGGTCGGCGTTAAGTTTGACTGTGTTGTCTTTTAAAGCGCGACAGGCTAAGGCATTATTTTCAATTTGAATGACAGACTTGGCACCTCTGGAAGCGGCTTCAAAACCCAACGCGCCGCTGCCTGCATATAAATCCAGGCAGCGACTACCAATAATGTCATTACGCAACCAATTAAATAGCGTTTCTCGTACTCTTGTCGGTGTCGGCCTTAAACCTGGCGCATCGACAAACGTTATGCAGCGACTGCGCCAGTCTCCACCGATTATTCTGAGTTTATTTGACACTTTTTTCTTCTGGTTTAACGACGGCTTCTGATTTAGCTTCTGCTTTACCCACGGTTATGGTTTGCAGTAGCTGCGGATTAACATGACGTTTAAGGGCATCGCTTATCGATGCAACCGACACTTGTTCTATGTTTTGTTGAAAAGTATCCAGATAATCCAAGGGCATTTCATAAAAACCGATCATGGCAACATAGCTGGCCAGTTCTTTATTGGTATCAAAACGCATGGCAAAACCACCGGTAATATTTTTCTTTGCCGCAACCAGTTCAGCTTCAGTCGGGCCTTGGCTAATAAAATCGGCCAAGGTTTGATTGAGTACTTGCAACGCTTGCGTGGTTTGATCGTTACGGGTTTGCAAGCTGACCAAAAACGGCCCCGGTTTTAACAAAGGTATAAAAGCACTGGATGCGCTGTAAGCCAAGCCGCGCTTTTCGCGGACTTCATTAAAAAGTTTTGAAACCAGACCACTACCGCCCAAGATATGATTACCCACATACAGATTAAAATAATCGGGATCTTTACGATAAGTGCCGGGCAGTCCCACCAAAACATGAGTTTGTGTTGATGGAAACTCGATATGTTGCAGGCTGGCTTTAAGCGGCATGGCAACTTCGGGTAGAGCGTCCGGTTTTTTTCCTGCTGGCAATCCGGAAAGCAACTTTTCGGCAGTTTGTTCCGCTTGCTGTTTGGATAAATCCCCGACAATAACAACCATCGCATTTGCGGCAACATAATATTTCTGATAAAAGTTTTTTAAATCAGCGGTCTTAAAAGCGGATACGGTTTTAATCACGCCAGCTTCTGGATGAGCATAAGGATGCTGTCCGTAAAGCGCATTATAAAAAGCAATGCTGGCCAATGCCGCAGGCGATTCTTCCTGTTGTTTTAAACCGGCCAGTGTACGGTTTTTTTCCCGTTTAAAGTCAGCTTCATTATAAACCGGTTGGGTCAAGATGACCTGCATGGTATCAAGTGCTTTATCGAACAAGGGTTTGTCCGTCAAGGTGCGTAACGAAACAGTCGCTGTATCAAGTGAACTACTGACGCTAAAATTTGCACCCACGCTTTCAAAGCGTTGCGCAATGTCATCGGCATTCCACTTTCCGGCTCCGGTATCCAGTAAACCAGCCGTTAATGATGCCAAGCCAAACTGCTGTCCATCATTGGCACTACCGGCATCAAAAACAACCTGTATATCCACCATCGGCAGACCTTCGGTATGCACATAATAAACCCGGCTACCTTGCGATGTTTGCCAGTGCTCAATTTTTGCAGCGGCATTGGTTAACGTGCTTGTTGACAACAAGATAAGTCCAAGCCAATAAAAAGTCCTGGATTGGGTTGTTGTTTTTTGCAAGCCAGTGTTTTTTTGTTGGGTTACGCTATCGCTAACCCACGCTACACATTTTAAGAGATGAACACGCATTACTTAACTCCCTTTTTTTCAGCCGTTGAATTGATGGTTTGTGGTTCCAGATAAGCAATACTTAAATGATTGTCAATCAAATATTTTTTCGCCACATCACGCACTTGTTCAGCGGTTACCTGATTGATTTTAGAAACATATTCATCCGCCTTTTGCCAACCTAAGCCCACGGTTTCCAGCGTGCCTATTTCCATGGCCTGATAAAAATTGGAATCCTTCTGGTAAATATCACTGGCTAAAACCTGCGCTTTGATACGTTGTAATTCTTCCGTGCTGATCAAGTTTTGTTGAAGTTTTTTTATTTCATCTTTTAACGCAACTTCCAGTTGATCAACTGTTTTACCTTCAGCCGGTGTCGCTTCCAGTTCAAATAAATCGGACATTCTTGATGTCAAGCCATAGCCGGCACCCGCAGAAACCGCTATTTGTTTGCCGCGTACCAATGCGGAAGATAAGCGGGCGCTACTACCGCCATCCAATACGCCAGCCAATACTTCCAGCGCGTAGGCTTCCCATTCATTTTCCGCTGTTTTTAATACCGGCACCTTATATCCCATTACCAATGAGGGCAGTTTTGCAGGCACCTTGACGGTCATTTTACGAACCCCCAGTTGTTCGATTTCAGTTTGTGGTTTTAATGGTTTGATGTCACTGGGTTTAAGGGCACTAAAATATTTTTCTGCCAGATCAAAAACCGCTTGGGGTTGGACATCACCCACCACTACCAAAGTCGCGTTATTGGGTGCATACCAACGTTGATACCAGGCTTGCAAATCTTCAACCGTGTAATTTGCAATATCCGCAGGCCAGCCAATAACCGGATGTTTATAAGGGCTATTAGAATAAGCCATGGTCATAAACTGTTCCTGCATTTTCGCTTGTGGATTATCATCCGTCCGCATTCGGCGTTCTTCGGTCACTACTTGCAGTTCTTTTTTTAATTCTTCGGGTAGTAGATGCAGATTACGCATTCTATCCGCTTCCAGTTCAAAACTGACTGCCAGCCTTGATGCCTCCATGGTTTGAAAATAAGCGGTGTAATCCTGGCCGGTAAAAGCGTTTTCATCACCGCCATTTTCGGAAATAATACGCGAAAATTCGCCGGCCGGATGCTTGTCCGTACCCTTAAACATCATGTGTTCCAGCATGTGTGATACCCCGGTAATGCCACCAGGTTCGTAACTGGAGCCCACTTTGTACCAGACTTGAGATACGGCAACAGGTGAGCGATGATCTTCCTTTACCAGCACTTTTAGACCATTGACCAAGGTATGTTCAAATACTTTGGTTTCTGCACTACTGGTAAACACGGGCAGACACATTAAAACTGTATACAATAATCGTTTATTCATAACTCCCTCTTTAAAATATGATTGCAAGCGCGTCGGACTATTTCAATAATCAATAGTTCACGGTATTCTATACAATAAATTACAAGTTGGAACTTATTAAATAATGCCTAGCAAATCCTCAGTGCTTTCATGGAAAAACTACTACACACTCTGTAAACCCAATGTGGTTGCAGAAATGCTTTTTACCGCTGTTGTCGGTATGTTATTGGCGGTGCCCGGAATGCCCGCTCTACAACCTTTTATTTTCGGTACGATAGGTATTGCCCTGGCGGCTTCCTCCGCTGCGGCCGTTAATCATTTTATTGACCGGAAAGCGGATGCACTGATGGCCCGCACCGAAAAACGCCCGTTACCTTCAGGTGAACTGACAACGACCAATGTAGTTACTTTTGCGGTGGTGTTGGGTGTGGGTTCCATGCTTATTTTAGTATTATTGGTCAATACCTTAACGGCTATTTTGACGTTTCTGTCGTTATTTGGTTACGCTATTATTTATACGCTTTATCTTAAAAGAGCAACGCCCCAAAATATTGTTATCGGTGGTATTTTTGGCGCGACACCACCACTACTCGGTTGGTGCGCGATGACAGGCGAAGTACATCCTTTTGGCTTGCTGCTGGCCTTAATTATTTTCGTTTGGACACCTCCTCATTTCTGGGCATTAGCTATCGCCCGGCGCGAAGAATACGCCAAAGTCAACATTCCCATGTTACCGGTTACCCACGGGGTTGAATTTACCCGCCTGCAAATATTGCTCTATACCATTTTGTTGCTGTGTGTGACATTGCTGCCTTATTTAACCCGGATGAGTGGTTTAATTTATTTGGTATCGACAGTGCTGTTGGATTTTGTTTTTATTTTTTACGCCGTGTTGATGATGCGCAATAAAGATAACAAAACCGCCATGAAAACATTTGTTTACTCCATCGTTTATATAACGCTTCTGTTTGCAGCGTTGTTAATTGATCATTATTTTCGGTTTACTTTATGAGCCTTACTCATCACGAACAAACTCCACATCCTGAGCATCCCTTCGCACAGTACATTCGCATACTGGGTAAAGGCAAAAAAGGCTCAAGACCTCTTACCCAGGATGAAGCCTATCAGTCCATGAAAATGATTCTGGCAGATGAAGTGCTGCCTGTGCAGTTGGGCGCTTTTTTAATGTTAATGCGCGTTAAGGAAGAAACTCCAGAAGAACTGGCCGGTTTTGTGTTGGCGGCCCGAGAGTCCTGCAAGCTGGCAAACGATACAGCGATAGTTAATCTGGATTGGTCCTCTTATGCCGGTAAACGTCGCCATTTACCCTGGTTTTTGTTGTCAGCTCTGTTGCTGGCAGAAAATGGCACCCATGTTTTTATGCACGGTGCCAGCGGCCCCAGTTCAGACCGGCTTTATACGCAAGATATGTTGAAATATCTGGGATTGGAATGCTCCAGCTCAATTGAGCAAACCCGGCAACAACTTAAGCAACAGCATTTCAGTTATTTGTCGTTGGAACATATTTGTCCAAAATTGCATGAGATTATAGAGCTGCGTCCTTTGCTGGGTTTACGTTCACCGGTGCATACGCTGGTGCGTCTGTTAAATCCGTTTAATGCACAATACAGTATTCAGGGGATATTTCATCCAGGTTATCGCCCGGTACATCAACAAGCAGCAGCTTTATTGCGCCAGCCTCATGCGGCCGTGTTAAAAGGTGAAGGCGGTGAAACCGAACGCAATCCTGATATGGATTGCCTGGTGCAAAGCGTCCATAACGGTGAGTTATTGGATGAAAATTGGCCTGCTTTATTTGCCCGCCGCCACGTCAAATCTGAAGAACTTGACCCAAAGCAACTGCCTTTAATTTGGCAGGGTAGTATTAACGACGAATTTGCCGAAAACTCCATTATTGGTACGGCAGCGATTGCGCTTAAATTATTGGGCAAAGCAAACACTCAACAAGAAGCACATCAATTAGCGACTGGTTACTGGACAAATAGAGATAAGCAAAAGCACGCAGGATTTTGATCCGGGCTTAAGTCTAAGGTAACGACTCAGCCGTTAAAAAATAGAACAGTTAAAACACGGATAAGGGAGTTTTTATCAATGCCGTTAAGTTAAGCAGTCAAGGGGAGTAAAACTGCTTTAGCTGTGTTTTTACAGGCAATAGCTGGCTACCAACTTAACACGGGACAGACCTGACAGGTTTTATAAACTTGTCAGGTCTAACTCCAGTATTTTATAGTGGCTAAAGTGGGTAGCCGACAGGATCACCACGAACGGCTTAATTTTAAATTGTCCCGCCTTACGT
>CAIQND010000166.1 GCA_903873045.1 uncultured Methylococcaceae bacterium
AAGTTATAAAGTCAGCGAACAAAATGTAGTGGGGGTAAAACTGCCTTTTTTGGACAGCATTGACTGTGTCGTTTCAGACTATTCGCGACTGTCTACGCCGCCTTGGGTTGATACCTTGGTACAACGTTTGAAAGATGCGGCCGAGCAGCGAATGCGAGCGGAAATCTCCGGGGAGCGGTTGCGTATTTTATCGGGTGCAGTGCGGCGTATCACGCAACGGGTCAACCTGTTTGACAAAATACTGATCCCTACCGCTAAACAAAATATTCAAAAAATACGCATTTTTTTGGGAGATGCCGAACGCGCCAGCGTGATTACCTCCAAACTTGCCAAGAAAAAACAACAGCAACAACGTGAAGCAGAGGCGGAATCAGAGGCAGCATTATGAGTATTGTTACGATGCACAAGGTGACTTTTATTGGTATGACTACCGACAGGGATCTTTTATTAACCGACCTCCAGAAAATGGGTTGTGTACAGATTATTCCACTCGCCTCAGGGAGCACGGCACCTGCCAAAACTGCACCCACCGCTGGCGCACATGAGGCGCTAACGTTTCTGCACAATTATCCGTGGCGAAGACGACAGGTTTTAGATGCTGAGCACTTTGATGCTGTTGACGTTCAGCGGCGGACTTTGGAAGCAAGAAACAACTTACATAATCTAAAGGACGAGCGTGACTTTTTAATCAAGCGCATTCAGGATATGCGTCCTTGGGGTGATTTTGTTTTGCCGCCATTGGCGGATATGGGCAATCTTCGAGTTTGGTTTTATGTGGTTCCCCATAAAATGTTGCCAAAAATCCAGGCATTGGCTCCCGTTTGGGACATTATCAAACATGACAACCGGTTTTGTTATGTGGTTATCGTCAGTAAAGACGAGCCTTCGGAAATACCGGTTCCTCGCGTTCATCTGGGTTATAAATCACGCCATGAACTGGAAGCGCGACTTGATAAAGTTGAGTTGGCCATTGAAGACGCACAGGCAGAACGAGCCTATTTAACCCGCTGGTATGATTTGTTCAGCCGTAATCTTAATCAACTTGAGGATCTCGCCGTTTGCCAGAGTGCAGCGACGCAAATTTATAGTAACGATTCAGCTTTTGCCTTGCAGGGTTGGGTGCCTGCGGAGAGTCTGCCGGTTCTTGACGATTATTCAAAAAAACAGGCGTTTTATTTTGCATCGGAAACCTCCACACCCGAAGATAACCCGCCTACGTTTATGCGCAATCTGTCCTGGTTCAGTGCCGGTGAGGATTTGGTAACCTTTTACATGACACCGGGCTATCGAACCTGGGATCCTTCAGCAATCGTTTTTGTTTCTTTTGTGATCTTTTTTGCCATGATTCTGGCCGATGCCGGCTATGCCGCACTCATGGGACTGGCTTTACTGTTCCGGTGGAAAAAAATGGGGCACTCGTCTTCCGGTCGCCGTTTTCGTCCCTTGCTTTTGTCAGTGGTAGGCGCTTCCCTGATTTTTGGAGCACTGGTCGGCAGTTATTTTGGAGTAACCCCCGCTCCCGAGTCCTGGCCTGGAAAACTCCATCTGCTTAATATGGACGACACCGACCGAATGATGATGATTTCCGTGGTTATCGGTGTTTTCCATGTCGTACTTGCCAATATCATGAATGCCTGCCGTTATGAACATTGGCAGGATCGGTTATCTTCAATCGGATGGATTGGCGTTGTTGGCGGCGGCTTTACACTGGCGCTAAGCAATTCATTAAGCATAGTCACATTGCAAGCACCGGGCAGCGCTTTAATGGTCACCGGCGCATTGTTGATCGTCGGGTTTACCGCACCCGAAGCCAAGCCCCTCGCCCGTTTTCTTGGCGGACTGGAGGGACTAACCAAACTGTCTGGCGCCTTGGGCGATATCTTGAGCTATCTGCGTTTGTTCGCGCTGGGTCTGGGATCGGCTTCGCTGGCGATTGAATTTAACAGCATGGCTGCCGGTGTTTATGAAGGCTATCCTGGCATCGGTGTAGTTTTCGCTTTGTTAATACTGGTGCTGGGACATGGCGTTAATTTAATTCTGGGCATTGCCAGCGGTGTCATTCACGGACTGCGTCTAAACGTAATCGAATTTTTTAACTGGGGTCTCAAAGAAGAAGGAACCCTTTACCAACCTTTTAAACAATCGGAGGATAATTCATGGAACCGTTAATTTTGGCACTGGGCTGGCTGGGGCTTTACGCGCCGTTGGCACTCGGTGCGGTAGGCAGTATGATTGGCTGTGCCCGTGCCGGAAGTGCGGCTTGTGGCGCTTTATTGGAAGTCGAAGGCGGCTATGGGCGTTATATTGGCGTGGCCGCGATGCCGTCCTCGCAGACCATTTACGGTATAGTTGTTACGATGGCCTTGCGCCGTGAATTGACGCTTGAAAATTCCCCCGGAATTTTTGGCTTGGGCATCCTGGTCGGACTTGCCATGTTGTATGGCGCAATCGCTCTGGGTGATGCCTGCGCGTCATCCATCAACGTATCCAAAAGCAAGCTGGAAGTTTTCGGCATATCTCTGGCACCGGCGGCGCTGGTTGAAGGTTTCTCGGTCTTTGCTTTCGTCTTTGCACTCGTGCTGGCTGCGGCAATTCCAAAATAATCCGGACGAGACTATTCACATGACAGAGCAAGCACTCAATAAAACTGATTCCGGCGTACAGAACCTGGTTGACCGTATTCGCGACCAAGGTATATTAGCCGCCAACGAGAAAGCGAACAAAATTTTACGCGATGCGGAATTAAAGTCTGCAAAAATGCTGGCAGATGCCAAGCTGGAAGTCGAAAAATTGCGAGAAACTGCCCGACTTGAGATTGATGCCAATCATGCTGCGGCTTTGGAAGCTCTCAAGCTTTCGGCACGCGATGCGATGCTTCAGCTTAAGGCCAAGGTCTCCTCGGAGTTTGAAGTCTTTGTACAGCGACTGGTAACATCAGCAACCCGCGACGAGCAATTTATTAAAGCAATCGTGTTGGTATTGGCGGGTCATGTTCAGGAAGAACTGATTGGGGACAAGGACATCCAGATTCTCATCTCCGAGTTGATACTCACCGGCAAGCCCAATGAGGAACTGGGCGAACGTGGCAAGCAGACCATTCTTTCGTTATCCAGCGAAATGCTGCGCGAAGGGGTTGAGTTGATTCCATCCAGCGACATCCAAGGCGGTGCCAATGTGCGCCTGGTTAAGGATAAGCTGGAAATTGATCTGTCCGACAAAGCCATAGCCAGTCTGCTCTATCAACGTATAATGCCGCGTTTTCAGGCAATACTTGAAGGGTACGAATAAGCATTATGGCCGAACCCTACATTACCTTGGTCTCCAGTCTTCCCTATCTGCCTCCATTCGAACGGGCAGAGCGGTCACCTATCACACAACTGCGACTGGAGCAGCGCCTGCATAATCTGGAACCTGGCGATGCCAAGCAACTGGCTCTCGCTGAAGCATTGGTCAGTTGGCGAATGTCCTTGGCAAAACCAAAAACCGACCAAGACATGGTGTTGCGTTACCGTGCTGCGGTGCAAGAAATCAGTCAGCCCGCTTTACGTGAATTTATCGAATTCAGAATCGATCAACAAACCCTACTGGCGGGTTTACGACAAAGCAAAACCGTATTTGAGTCGGCATTTTTAGAACAGGTTTCCGGTGCAAGTCGTTGGGCAGGTTTTATCGCGTCTCATTGGGATATTCCGGATTTTAAGCTGACCGCCGTGTATCCCTGGATTCCGGAGGCCCGAAACTATCTTGAAAACAACGATGCCTGCGGCCTTGATAGGCTAATGATGAATATAATCTGGCGACGACTCAGCCGGATTGCAGAAAGCAACCGGTTCGGCTTCGAGGCGGTGTTTGCTTTTGTTTTTAAATGGGACATTCTTCAAGCCTGGCTGGCACGCGATGCCGTACAAGCAAAGAGCCGATTTCAAGAATTGATTAACGAGGTAAAAAATGACCGCTGAGCAACCGTTATCAAGAACCGCCAGGATAATTGGGGTCAAAGAAAGTTTGGTATTGATTGAGGTCGACGATAATACGTCGCTCATGAAAAACGAACTGGGCTATATCTGCGTCGGTGATGAACGCCTTAAAGCAGAGGTTCTTCGCGTACGCAGGCGAACTGCCGACATGCAGGTTTTCGAGGACACGCGCGGCGTGCGTGTTGGCGATACTGTGCAATTAACAGGAGAAATGCTGTCGGCTGATTTGGGGCCGGGGTTGCTGGGACAGGTTTTCGATGGCTTGCTTAATCCGCTGCATGCACTGGCCGACAAATACGGTTTTTTTCTGCCCCGAGGCGTTACTATACCGCCCCTTGACTTGAACAAGAAATGGCTTTTCGAACCTGGTGTTGCCGTGGGTGCCAAGGTATCTCCCGGCGGCGTCATCGGAACCGTTCCCGAAGGTCAATTCAAGCACAAAATCATGGTGCCTTTTAATGAACCGGAACCCGTCGAAATTACCTGGATCAGGGGCGGTAATCTGGGGATTGAAGAAGTGGTCGCCCGTTATAAGACCAGCAAAGGAACTGAACTGGAAATGACGCTCTCCCAGCGTTGGCCGGTGCGTAAACCCATGCCTGAAGCCCTGATTCGCCGCCGCTATGCAGAACGTCTTTATCCCTCTGAACCCATTACGACAGCAACCCGCGTTATTGACACTTTTTTTCCCATTGCCCAAGGCGGCACGGGCTGTATTCCCGGGCCGTTCGGGGCTGGAAAAACCGTTTTGCAAAGCTGTATTGCCCGTTATTCGACGGTTGACATCGTAGTTATCGTTGCCTGTGGAGAACGGGCCGGCGAAGTGGTCGAAACCTTGACCGAATATCCGGAAACGACAGACCCTCGTACCGGCGGCACCTTGATGGATAGAACCATTATTATTTGTAACACGTCATCAATGCCGGTTGCGGCACGCGAAGCCTCAATTTATACCGGCATCACGCTGGGTGAATATTTTCGGCAAATGGGTTATCACGTTCTGCTGATTGCCGATTCCACCTCTCGTTGGGCACAAGCCATGCGCGAAACCTCTGGGCGCATGGAAGAAATTCCAGGTGAAGAAGCCTTTCCCGCGTATCTTGATTCTTCAGTTAAAAATGTCTACGAACGTGCCGGTGTGCTCCGTTGTCCCGATGGATCAACGGGTAGTTTAACCATGATCGGTACCGTCTCGCCTGCCGGTGGCAACTTTGAAGAACCGGTCACGCAAGCCACGTTGGGCACGGTGAAAACTTTTCTTGGACTTTCATCTGACCGTGCTTACCGGCGATTTTACCCTGCCATTGATCCGCTTATTTCCTGGTCACGCTATCTTGATCAACTGGCGGCCTGGTTTACCGGAAATATCGACGTAAATTGGGTGCGTGATGTCAAGGCCATGCAGGATTTGCTGGTGCAAGGCGATGTTATTTATCAGATGATGCAAGTTACCGGCGAAGAAGGCATCACCGAGGAAGACTTTGTCACTTGGCAGAAATCCTTGTTACTGGACATGGTTTATCTGCAACAGGACGCTTTCGATGCGATTGATGCCTGTATGTCCAGGGAGCGGCAATTTGAGAGTTTTCATTTACTGAAAGGACTTATTGATGCCAATTATAGCTTTAAGGATAAAGATGAAATCCGAAGCTTCTTTACGGAGCTGATCAGCCATTATAAAAACTGGAACTATAGTGCCCCCGATTCGGCTGAATTTGATCAATACCGCAAGGAAATTGTGGATCTGGCAATCCGGTATGGCTACAGCACGGCATCGGCCGCTTAAGGTTCTTGAAATTAATATCAAAAAGCGGCTGATAATACACACCCCGTTGTCATTGAATGGAGACCCTTATGATCAAGCAAAAATACATTGACCTATTACGCGTCAAACCGGGCAAAAAGATTCATCTTAAGGACTACGACACCGGCTGGGCTCAGACCGAGGACTTTAAGGAAATTGGCAAGGACAAATTAAAAGAACGCGCCAATGAAATTCTGCAACAGAATCTAACGGATTTAACTCAGGTACAGCAACTGTTTTACGCAGATGACCGTTATTCGTTGTTAATCGTTTTTCAAGCGATGGATGCAGCGGGCAAAGACGGCACAATAAAACACGTCATGTCGGGCATCAATCCACAGGGTTGCCAAGTTTTTAGCTTCAAAAAACCCTCAGACGAGGATTTGGACCACAACTTTCTCTGGCGCTATATGAAAAGTTTGCCGGAAAGAGGTCGAATCGGTATCTTTAACCGTTCTTATTACGAAGACGTGCTGGTGGTTAAGGTGCATCCCGAGTTGCTCACAAATCTGCCCGATGGAAAAAAAGGCAAGTCATTCTGGGAGAATCGCTACGAAGACATCAACGCCTTTGAACGCCATCTGCAACGTAGCGGCACAGTGATTCTAAAATTCTTCCTGAATGTTTCCAAAAAAGAGCAAAAGGAACGCTTCATGGAGCGTCTGGAACGGCCTGAGAAAAATTGGAAATTTTCGACTTCCGATCTTGCGGAACGTGGGCATTGGGATGACTATATGGCAGTTTATGAAGATGCCATTAACGCCACCAGCACAGAATGGGCGCCTTGGTATATTATTCCCGCCGACAACAAATGGGCGACGCGTGCCTTGGTTGCCGACATTATCACCTCGACCCTACAGGATCTTGATCTCAAATTTCCCGAACTAACCGAAGCCCAGCTCAAGGTGTTGGCTGAAGCACGCAAGACGTTGGAAGCCGAATGATCTGTAACTAACCCGGTCGCCGTTGACTTCAATCATGGAACACGGATGACGCTGATTATATGTTTTCGTTAGTCGCGACGTAGGCGTCGCTCCCACGGTGGGAGCGATGCCTACGTCGCGACTATAGCTCATCATTAGGTTAGCTGTCTGGGTTCGGCTATGATTTGATAGACTCACCTGCATAATTTTTTAAAATCAATGAATAAAAACTTGAACATCGAGTTTAAGTGTTTATATACTCTTTGTTCCAGTTTTGTAGCTTGATTGAGGCAATTCCGGATAAATCAAGATGTTTTCGTTAGTTGCGGCGTGGGTGTCGCTCCCACCGTAGGAGCGATGCCCACGCCGCGATTATAGCTGGTCATTAGTTCATCTGTCTCGTCTCAGCTATATTTTGATAGACTCATTTGCATCATTTTTTAAAATCTCAATGAATACAAACTTGAACAGTTAACCTTCGGTTCGCTAATTTTTTTAAAGTTCAATAGATTCATTAGGTTATAATGGGTTGATGTGTTGTTTTTTAGCAAGCTAGCCAAAAATAATCATTAATAATCATATTGTTATAAAAATGAGTGAGCCGATGGATCTAATATATAAATGTCCCTATTAGCCCATTGAATACCCTTTAAAATTAATGTATTTTTAAAATTAATACTATTGTCACAACCGCCACGGACAATCATGCAGTCCTGCAGCGCTTAACGACTGCTCTTAACTATTAAGGTTCGCTTAGAATCTACAAGAGAATTAAACCATGACAGCATCTGAACCATCGATAGTTTCCGCCCCCCTCAATCAGGAGGAGCTGTACCGGATTAATGCCTATTGGCGTGCCTGTACTTATCTGGCCGCCGGCATGATTTATCTGCGCGATAACCCCTTATTAAAAGAGCCGCTAAAGCCCGAGCATATCAAGAATCGGCTATTGGGGCATTGGGGCTCAAGTCCCGGCCTCAGCTTTAGCTATATTCATTTAAACCGGCTCATTAACAAGTATGGTCTTGATGCTATATTTCTGGCGGGGCCAGGCCACGGTGCGCCCGGCGTGTTGGCTCCCGTTTATCTCGAAGGCACTTACGCAGAAATTTATCCCAACAAAGGTGAAGATGAAGAAGGTCTATTGCAATTCTTCAAGGAATTTTCTTTTCCCGGCGGTATCGGTAGTCACTGCACACCCGAAACACCCGGCTCCATCCATGAAGGCGGCGAACTGGGCTACAGTGTTTCTCATGCTTACGGGGCGGCTTATGATAATCCCGATTTGTTGGTAGCAGTGGTGGTCGGTGATGGTGAATCTGAAACCGGACCGTTAGCGACTTCCTGGCATTCCAATAAATTTCTTAACCCCGTATGCGATGGTGCGGTATTGCCGATCTTGCACCTTAACGGTTACAAAATAAACAATCCGACGCTGTTGTCACGCATTTCACACGAGGAACTGGAGCACCTGTTTCAGGGCTATGGTTATACCCCTTACTTTGTCGAAGGCAGTGACCCCGAAATCATGCACCAACGAATGGCGGGCGTTCTCGAAGACTGTGTACTGGAAATTAAACGCATTCAGGAAGAAGCACGCCGCACCGGTATCCCAACACGCCCCCGCTGGCCGATGATTATATTACGCAGTCCAAAAGGCTGGACCGGGCCTAAAGAAGTCGATGGACACAAAGTAGAAGGTTTTTGGCGTTCACATCAAGTGCCACTCGCTGGCATGAAAGAAAATCCGGCTCACCTGAAACAGCTGGAAGCTTGGCTGCGCAGTTATAAACCTGAAGAGTTGTTTGATGCGACCGGCAAATTAATCCCCGAGCTTAAAGCACTGGCTCCCAAAGGCACGCGCCGCATGAGTGCCAATCCCCACGCTAACGGGGGTTTGTTACGCAAAGCCTTGCGAATGCCGGATTTTCGGGACTATGCGCTGGCACTGGAAAGTCCGGGTGAAACCATTGCGGAAAACACGCCCCCGCTAGGCAAATTCCTGCGCGATATTATGAGCGCCAACATGCACAATTTTCGTGTCTTTGGCCCCGATGAAAACAGCTCCAACAAGCTGGATGCCGTTTATGAAGTCAGTAAAAAAACCTGGATGGCAGACACGCTGCCGGAAGATGCCGATGGCGGCGAACTATCGCCGTTCGGTCGCGTGATGGAAATACTGTCCGAACACACATTGGAAGGCTGGCTGGAAGGTTATTTATTGACCGGCCGCCACGGTTTCTTTTCCACCTACGAAGCGTTTGTGCATGTCATTGACTCCATGTTTAACCAGCACGCCAAATGGCTGGCGATGTCCAAGGATGTGCCTTGGCGTGCAGCGGTATCATCGCTCAACCTGCTGATTACCTCAACCGTCTGGCGGCAGGATCATAACGGCTTTACTCATCAAGATCCCGGTTTTCTTGATCTGGTCGTCAACAAAAGTCCGTCGGTGACGCGTATCTACCTGCCGCCAGACGTGAACTGCCTGCTGTCCGTAGCCGATCACTGCCTTAAAAGCACCGATTACATCAACGTAATAGTTTGCGACAAGCAGAAGCATCTGCAATACCTGGATATGGATGCTGCCATTAAACACTGCACCAAGGGCATTAGTATCTGGGAGTGGGCCAGCAACGATGACGGTTTTGAACCGGATCTGGTTATGGCCAGCGCGGGTGACATTCCCACCAAAGAAGCACTGGCGGCAACCGTACTGCTGCGTGAAAACTTTCCAAACCTTAAAATTCGCTTTATCAATGTCGTGGATCTCTACAAATTGGTGCCCAGCAGCGAACATCCGCATGGTCTTTCTGATCGTGATTTTGACAGCTTGTTTACCGTGGATAAACCGGTTATTTTTAATTTTCATGGCTACCCCTGGTTAATTCATCGACTCGCTTATCGCCGTAACAACCACAAGAACCTGCATGTGCGCGGCTACAAGGAAAAAGGCAGCATCAACACGCCATTGGAATTGGCAATTCAAAACGAAACCGACCGATTCAGTCTGGCCATTGATGCGATTGATCGTATTCCTGCCCTACGGATATCGGGCGCTCATGTTAAAGAAAAGTTGCGGGATCAACAAATCGAATGCCGTAATTACGCTTATGAACATGGCATAGACCGGCCGGAAGATGATCAGTGGCAATGGCCTTACTAAGAATACCCTCATGGCAACCAGCAATAAGATAGTGGGCTGCACCTTAGATGAAGCCAAGCCTGTCCGGGATGACACCCGTACCAGCTTAAGTACCCCAGCTCTCAAACAAGCGGTACTTGATCATTTAATCTATAGTCTGGGCAGGTTGCCTGAAGTCGCCACTGATCAAGTCTATTACAAAGCCTTGGCACTGACCGTGCGGGATCGGCTACAGCATTTATGGAGTCACTCACTGCAAACCTATATCGCCGGTATTGGTTCTGAAAAGATAGCCTGCTATTTATCGGCCGAATTTCTTATCGGGCCTCAACTCGGTAGTAGTCTGGTTAATCTGGGCATCCAACAGGAAATTCGTGTCGCGATAGCGGAGCTTGGCAAAAACCTTGATGACCTGATTACCCTTGAGGAGGAACCCGGCTTGGGTAATGGCGGTCTTGGCCGACTTGCCGCCTGCTATCTTGACTCGCTGGCAACCCTGGAGCGACCTGCGATTGGTTATGGCATCCGTTATGAATTCGGGATTTTCGACCAGGAGATTCACGATGGCTGGCAAGTGGAAATCACCGACAAGTGGTTGCGCAACGGCAATCCCTGGGAAATTGCCAAACCCGATGTCGCTTATTACGTCAATCTTGGCGGCCATTCCGAGAGTTACCATGATCACCTGGGGGTTCTTCGAATGCGCTGGATACCGCATCATGTCGTTAAAGGCGTGGCTTTTGATACCCCGGTGCCGGGTTATCGCGTTAATACCTGTAATACCCTGCGTCTTTGGAGTGCCGAGGCCTGTGAGTCTTTTGACTTTAAGGCCTTTAATACCGGTGATTATTATCAGGCAGTGGGCGATAAAGTTATTTCCGAGACGCTGACTAAAGTGCTGTATCCCAATGACGAACCTGAAGCCGGAAAAAAGCTCCGCTTGGCGCAGCAATTCTTTTTCGTTTCCTGTTCGATACAAGATATGCTGAATATACTCAAGCTTGCCGGACAGCCTCTTACCCACTTTTCTGACCGCTTCGCCGCCCAACTCAACGACACCCATCCGTCAATTGCCGTTGCCGAACTGATGCGGTTACTGGTGGATGAGCATCAGCTTGATTGGGACAAAGCTTGGGACATCACTTATAAAACGTTTGGTTACACTAATCACACCTTGCTGCCGGAAGCCCTAGAAACCTGGACTTTACCTTTATTTAGTGAGCTCCTGCCACGGCATCTGGAAATTATCCACGAAATCAATCGCCGTTTTCTTGATGAAGTTCGGCGACGTTATCCCGGCGACGATCAGCGCGTTGCCCGTTTGTCGCTGATTGATGAGGCGGGTGACAAGCGTGTGCGCATGGCACATCTCGCCTGTGTTGGCAGTCATGCCATTAACGGCGTTGCGGCGTTACATAGCCAATTGCTAAAAACCAGCCTGCTAAAAGATTTTTACGAGCTATGGCCTGAGCGTTTCAGTAACAAAACCAACGGTGTCACGCCGCGCCGCTTTATGGCACTGGCCAATCCCAAACTGAGCGACTTAATCACTCGCTCGATTGGCGATGGCTGGCTTACGCAGACCCATGAACTCAAGAAACTTGAAGCCTTTGCCGATGATGTAGCATTTCGTCAAGAATGGCGTGCAGTCAAGCAAGCGAACAAGCAAAAACTCGCCGCTTACCTAAGTAGCCAGACCGGCATCGAACTCGATCCTGCCTGGTTGTTTGATATTCAGGTTAAGCGTATTCATGAATATAAGCGTCAGCATCTTAATGTGCTGCACATTATCACTTTGTACTGTCGACTTAAACGTAATCCGGCACTGCGTATTCCACCGCAGGCCTTTATATTCGGTGGTAAGGCAGCGCCCGGTTATTTTATGGCCAAGCTTATTATCAAGCTGATCAACGCCGTCGGCGAGGTGATCAATAATGACCCGGACGTGAATAAATACCTGCAAGTGGCTTTTGTTCGCAATTTCAATGTCCAAAACGGCCAGTTGATTTATCCGGCGGCTGATTTATCCGAGCAAATTTCCACCGCGGGCAAAGAAGCGTCAGGCACCGGCAATATGAAATTTACCCTAAACGGTGCCTTGACTATCGGCACCCTGGATGGTGCCAATGTCGAGATTCGTGAAGAAGTCGGTGCTGATAATTTCTTTCTGTTTGGGCTAACCCAAGAAGAGGTTGTTCGACTTCAACACGACAGTTATCATCCAGCGACTACTATCGAAAAAAATCCACAATTATCCGAAGTCATTCACCTTATCGCTTCCGGTCATTTTTCGCATGGCGATACCGAAGTATTTCGGCCTTTGGTGGATAATCTATGCCAGCATGACCCGTTTCTGGTATTGGCCGATTACGCAGATTATGTGGCCTGTCAGGATCAAGTGACGACTGTTTGGAAAGATCCGGAACGCTGGACACGCATGTCCATCCTGAATACGGCCAGAGCCGGAAAGTTTTCTTCTGATCGGGCCATTCGTGAATATTGCGACGAGATTTGGAATGTGCAAGCCGTACCGGTCAAGTTGCCCGTCAATGAACCAGGATTTTTGACATGAGCCTGAAAATTTATTTGTTGCG
>CAIQND010000167.1 GCA_903873045.1 uncultured Methylococcaceae bacterium
TAAAGAGGATTTGAAAGAACGACTCGTCTCTGCATTGGATTCGTTACAAAAAAATACTAAGCGTGTCATCTCGTTTTTTAGTTTACCAGGCACTCAATATGCCGGTGCCAATGTATCTTAATCAATTCACGGCTCTATAGCAATTAAAATTAAGGAAGGTAAACATGCAAGCAATTCTAATGACAGCCGCTGGCGAAGCGGATGTTTTAACCTGTCAGGAACTACAAGAACCTGAAATTTCAACCGCAACAGAACTTAAAGTTAAACTGCAAGCGGCAGGCGTTAATCCGGTCGATACTAAGGTCAGGCGTCATGGCGTGTTTTATGACCAACCCTTACCTGCGGTATTAGGGTGTGATGGTGCCGGCATTGTTGTCGAAATCGGCACCGGTGTCAGTCAATTTAAGGTCGGCGATCAGGTTTGGTTTTGTCATGGAGGTCTGGGCCGTGAACAAGGTAACTATGCCGAATATACCGTGCTTGATGAGCGTTGGGTTAGTTTGAGTCCCAAGACCTTTTCATTTATTGAAGCCGCTGCGGCACCCTTGGTATTGATTACTGCGTGGGGCGCTTTGTTTGATAGAGGCGGTTTGCAAGCCGGACAAACGGTGTTGATTCATGCAGGAGCGGGCGGTGTTGGGCATGTGGCGATACAATTGGCTAAACTGAAAGGTGCCCGAGTCATTGCTACGGTAAGTTCCGCAGAAAAAGTTGACTTTGTAAAAAGCCTGGGCGCTGATGAAGCCGTTATTTATACGCCAAACGGTTTTGCCGATGCAGTCAACGAACTTACCGGCGGCAAAGGTGCTGATCTGGTTTTTGATACGGTAGGCGCTGAGGTATTTAAGGAAAGTATCGCTGCGACTGCTCATTTTGGACGCTTGATAACCTTGCTGGATCCGGGTGAGTTGAACCTGAGCGAAGCCAGAATGCGTAATTTACTGATTGGTTTTGAGTTGATGTTAACACCGATGCTAAGAGACCTGCCTGAAGCCCGGGACAAACATGTCGACATTTTAAATCAATGCGGACAATGGGCCGATAAAGGTCTGTTAAAGCTGCATGTCAGTCAGCAATTGCCCTTAAAAGAAGCGGCTGTTGCCCATCAGTTAATCGAAGCCGGCCATACCACCGGAAAAATTGTTTTAACCATGTAAAATAATAATGCCATCGTTTATTTATACCCAATCATCAAGTTTTCTTACTTTGACGTTCCCGAACTCAAGGTGAAGATTGAGTGCCAGAAACTGCGTAGGCTGGAATAAGGCTTTTCGAGCGCAAGCGAGAATAAGCGTTTCCGGCACGCTGTACGAGAGCGCCGGAAACGCCATCACCCGCGCTACGCTTGGGTGGTCTTATTCCGGCCTACGTCTGAGGCCAATCCGGGATAAATCAAGATGTTTTCGTTAGTCGCGACGTGGGCATCGCTCCCACCGTGGGAGCGATGCCCACTTCGCGACTATAGCTCATGCTCTTCGTGGTGACAGGTCTTGGATTGATGCTTACGAGAACTCGCCAAGATTGTTCATTTTATAGCGTTACTGAATCCCGTCATCCTGATTTATGTATAATGGAGGGAATATAGGGATGAAGATTTAACTAATTAATTTATAGAAGGCTATGGCAGAAAAAACAAGCAGGCGCGGCTCCCGATACGGCAACAAAAAACCGGTAAAAAAATCAGGCAATCATTGGTTTAGAAATCTGTTCCTGCTTTTTTCAGCGGTCGGTTTGTTTATATTTATCAGTTATCTGGGCTACCTGGATTATAACGTTCGTAATCAATTTGAGGGTAAACGCTGGGCTATTCCTGCTCGAGTTTATGCCAGTCCGGTTGAGCTTTATGCGGGCTACGCATTGCCTCCTGAAAAATTTGAAGCCTTGTTAAACATGCTGCATTACCGACAAGATGCCGAGTTATCAGTAGAAGGGACCTACTTTAAAGAAGGTTCACAAATTAGTGTAAAAACGCGCGATTTTGCTTTTTGGGATCAACATCAACCCAGCATGCAGATGTCGCTGAGCTTTACCGATATGGGCATAGAATCCATTACGGACATATCAAAATCTGAGGAGGTTGCCATTGTCCGTATGGATCCCGTGCAAATTGGCAGTTTTTATCCCACGATTAAAGAAGACCGGGTACTCATCAA
>CAIQND010000168.1 GCA_903873045.1 uncultured Methylococcaceae bacterium
CGTTGTTGTTTCCTGTCCTGGGGGTATAGCATCTCCACCATATCTTTTTGTTTTTAGGAAAGCACCTATAGGATATATTTTGCCATCTTGCGATTTTAAACCTATTCTTTTTTCAAATTGGTTGTTAGCTTGGAGATCTATCAATCGCTCTGCTTCAGTAGGGTCAATTTTAACCGGAGTACCGTCAAATAAAAATAGAGGAGCACCACTGCGAATATCGGCGATTAGATTATTAAATCGACTCAGTTCTTTTGTTAATTTTCCAGGACTTAGTCCTTGTTCTTCTTTAAGAAATTCACGTGCTCTCATAGCTAATATTTACCCAATTTCTGGGAACAAGGTATTTCTTACAAACTCTTGTGCTTGTTGCGTTGTGGGTCTGGGCATTTTTTGGTGGCGACTTTGTTAATGTTGGTGCCGATGCGCATGAAAGCCGAAGGTTTAAGCGCAGATGAAGCCATTGCAAGGGTGCTCTCTGAAAATATTCATGGCTTGGAACTGGATCAACGTTGTGTGGAAATTGCCGTCTTTGCGGTGGCCTTGGAAGCGTGGCGTTATCCGGATTCCAGTGGTTATCGGGTGCTGCCTTCTTTAAATATCGCTTGGGTCGGGCAATCCATTAAAGCCAAAAAAGAAGACTGGTTATCGTTGGCAGGCGATGATGAACATTTATATTATGGGATGGAAGCTTTATATAACACCTTTAAAGATGCACCTCTGTTAGGCAGTTTAATTGATCCTGGTAAATTGATTGCAAAAGATTTACTCAGTGATGGCTTCGCTGATCTGCAACCGTTATTAAATCAAGCCCTACAACAATTTGAAGTCGCAGAAAATCAGGAAGCGGTCATTGCGGCAAAAGGCTTGACGTTGGCGGTTGAATTACTCAGTCAAAAGTATGAATGGATAGCGACTAATGTGCCGTATTTGAGTCGTGCTAAGCAATGTGAAGCATTACATGATTTTACTGGGTGTCATTATGGTAATGCCAAAGGCGATATTGCTAATGTATTTTTGGAAAGATGTTTGGAACTTAATACAGACGGTGGTGTGACCCAAATGGTCATGCCGCAAAATTGGTTGTTTTTAGGGTCTTATAAAAAACAACGTATGCATTTATTAAAATTGGTAACGTGGAATTTATTAGCAAGGTTAGGTGCAAGTTCTTTTCAGACCCCTATGTGGGATTTTAATGTTCAACTTTTAACTCTGACTAAAAGCACTCCACAAAATAATCATTTATTAAGAGGTATTGACGCTAGTGCACCCAAAACAGTCCAGGAAAAAGCGGATATTTTGGAGAAAGGTCAATTGGCAATAATTAGTCAAAAGTTACAGCTTGATAACCCTGATGCAAGGGTGACTTTCGAGGAAAGAAATGACACTTCCTTGCTATCTAATTATGCCGATAGTTACTGGGGGCTTGGTTCTGGTGATAGACTTCGTTTTTGTAGGACATTTTTCGAAATCCCTTTCATAAATGATGACTGGGAATTTCTTCATATTACCTTCACTAAAACTATGCCACATACTGGAATGCAAGAGGTGGTTTTTTGGCAAAATGGGTGTGGTGAACTCTATGAAATGGCTGAAGCAGCTAAGTTAAAGCTAAAAAACATTTGGCAAAGAGGCAACCAAGCTTGGGGTAAAAAAGGAATTGCTGTTAGTCAGATGGGGAGCCTACCTAGAAGTATATATGAGGGACAGATTTTTCAGAATGGAGTTGCTGTTATTATCCCTAAGGAGGAGCATTTTTATAAACCAATATTCACATATTGCTTCTCTGATGTATATGTTGAAGAAGTTAGACGAATTGATCAAAAACTAGCGGTAACAAATTTGACATTAATCAAAGTCCCTTTTGATCTCGACTACTGGACTAAAGTTGCCGAAGAAAAATACCCCAACGGCCTACCTAAACCCTATTCAGATGACCCAACTCAATGGATTTTTCACGGTCATCCTGCGCCAGCAGAAGCACCCTTACAAGTTGCCGTTGCCCGTCTTCTAGGTTATCAATGGCCTGCTGAATCCGATAAAGACATGGAGCTTTCTGACCAAGCACGGGCATGGCTTGCCCAATGTAAGAGCTTGGCTTCTTTTGTCGATGATGACGGCATTGTCTGTTTATCGCCCGTGCGGGGTGAGAAAGCCGCTGATGAACGTCTGGAAGCCTTATTAATGGCGGCGTTTGGTGAGCAATGGAATGCGTCACTACGCAACAAGTTATTAACCGACGTGCAGTGTTCAGGTAAAACGCTGAGCTTTTGGCTCAGAGAAAAGTTTTTTGAACAACATTGTAAGTTGTTCCAAAACCGTCCTTTTATCTGGCACATATGGGATGGCTTGGCGGATGGTTTTAATGCCTTGGTCAATTACCATCAACTGGATCAAAAAAACCTGGAGCGCTTGATCTACACCTATCTGGGTGACTGGATAAGAACCCAAGATCATGGTGTTAAAGAAGGTGTCGATGGTGCCATACTCCGTCTGCAAGCCGCACAAATACTAAAAACCCGTTTGGAAACTATTCTTGAAGGTGAAGCCCCTTACGATATTTTTGTCCGTTGGAAAGCGCTGGCTGAACAACCGCTAGGCTGGAATCCCGATATTAATGATGGTGTGCGCCTGAATATCCGACCTTTTATGTCCGTCCCCGATGTTGGCAGAAGAGAGGCCGGTATCCTACGCAGCAAACCCAATATAAAATGGACCAAAGACCGTGGCAATGATGTCGCCTCCGCCCCCTGGTATAAACTGGGCTTACAATATAATGAAAGCGAAGGCTCCCGCATTAATGACCACCACTTAACCTTGGCCGAAAAACAGGCGGCTAGAGATGCATAAAACCGTAGCCATGTTTAATAAAACAACCACCACGAATACACACGAATTGACACCCATATTAAAAGTTCTTTATTCGAGTTTATTTGTGTCCATTCGTAGTTCAATAAGAGATACAAGTAAATGTTAGAAGTGGACGACGTTGAAATAAAAGAAGAGCTGGCCGAGGATGGTTCTAAAACTGGCGTTGAGGCTGAAAATGAAGATGAGGATATTTTAGAACCTTTTGATCCTGACTCTATTTCAATTGAATCGAAAGTTATCGCGATGGATACTGTGATACGGCGATTAGAACAAGGAACGATTTTATTAGCCCCAAATTTTCAACGCAATGAAGTTTGGGATGCGACGCGTCGAAGTCGATTGATAGAGTCACTAATGCTTAAAATTCCATTGCCAATGTTATATGTTGCTGCAAATACAGAAGGTAGTTGGGAGGTGGTTGATGGCTTGCAGCGTTTATCAACGATAAGAGATTTTATCTTGGGCGATACACAAGGTAAAAAACTCAAATTAAGTAATCTTGAGTTTTTAGGCAACAAATTTAATGGTGAGACTTTTGATAAGATTGAAAAAGATCCGTCGCAAATCCGTTTGATTAATACCATCAGAGAAACTGAAATGCGTTTTACCGTTATTAACCCAGGTACACCGGAAGAAGTTAAACGGAATATTTTTAAGCGCATTAATACGGGTGGAATGCCACTCACTGCACAAGAAATTCGCCATGCTCTTTATCAGGGGCACTCTTCTGATTTACTAATGAAATTGGTGGAGTTGCCGGAATTTAAAGAAGCGATTAACAGTAAAATTAATGATTCTCGCATGGGAGCCAGGGAATTAGTCTTGCGGTTTTTAGCTTTTTTAGTTATACCAATAACAGACTACTCGTCAGATATGGATAAGTTTTTAAGTAATGCCATGAGGGTTATTAACTGTATGCCAGAACTGGAGCATAAGAAATTAATTAAGATTTACGACAAAGAAGAAGCGATTCCTAAAATCAAATACAGTAATGTAGTCGATATAGAAAGTAAGTTTATTTTGGGGATGCAAAGAGGAAAGATACTTTTTGATGATCATGCCTTTAGAAAGTCATTGCCTGATAGCTTACGAAAATCACCTATTAATAAAGCATTATTTGAAAGTTGGTCGACCGTTTTATGTGAGCTAAGTGAAGAAAGTTTTGGGGTTTTAGTGGTTCACAAAACAGCTTTTTTAAGCGCATATAAAAAACAGCTAAATTCTGGTGCTTTTAATAACTCTATTAGTCGGCATGCTACCCAAAAATTTAATGGGGTTATGACGCGTTATAAAATCATAAATGAGATAATTAATAACATATTAGTAGAGAAATATGATCATAACTGAAATTGAATTACACGCATTTAAGTCTTTTCCAAAAAAGAGCATAGTATTTAAAGAACTGACCTTATTGGCGGGGCTTAACAATAGTGGAAAAAGCTCTGTTATTCAGGCATTGAGAATGTACTGTAATGCTGCTTTATTAGAAGGGCATGGTACGGTGAATGATATACGTTCAAAATTTTCTCCCGCAAGCGAATCGGTTCGAATTACCTGTCATTATGATAATAATATTGACTCTCTAAAGCTCGATAATTCAACGTTAGTTAAACCAGATAAAGCGCCTTTGTATTGTTATATAGGTGCCGATAGGCTGGGCCCGCAAACCTCTTTGCCTTTATTGCGTTCTTTAGGTGCATTTCCTCAAATTGGTTATAAGGGCGAGTATGTTTTAGATTTTTTACAGCAATTTCAAAATACCATTGTGCCTGATGCCTTAAAACATGAAAAAGCGGAAGGCAAAACATTAGCTTATGTTCTTAAGGGATGGTTAAATGAAATATCGCCAGGTGTTGATTTTAAATACCAGACCAATCCTAAAACAGATTCAGCTTATGCTGAAATAGATGGTTTTCGACCTGTAAATGTTGGCTTTGGTTTAAGTTATACGCTACCTATTTTGGTTGCCATTCTTGGAATGAGTGCAAAAGCACCTGCCGCAGGCTGGGAAGAGCGTTGGGGTGAGGAATGGGAGCAGAAGAAAAAAGACAGAGGGGTTTTAATTATTCTTGAAAATCCTGAAGCGCATTTGCATCCGCAGGGTCAAACGGCAATGGGTAAATTAATTGCATTAGCGGCGTCCTGTGGTGTTCAGATAGTCGTGGAAACGCATAGTGATCACTTAATGGATGGTATCCGAATTGCAGTCAAGGAACAAAAAATTGCGGCTGATAAAGTGGCCTTTCAGTATTTCACAAAAAAACCAAATGAGCCTAGCGAAGTTGCAAGTCCTAAGCTGCATGATAATGGCAAGTTAGATTTTTGGCCTGAGGGATTTTTCGACCAGACCTTAAAAAATAGAGCCATACTAGCGCGAAAGGGGTAAGTAATGGATCATATTGTCTGTTTAAATTCCAATAGTTTTCCTGCGGCTGATTCAGATAAGGCTTATGAGTTATTTAATGATTCGTTACAGGGGTTATTAGCGTTAAACACAGGGGCGGATCGATATATTATCTATCATGATAGCTCTAACTCAGAGTCCTTGGCAGAGTTTAAACTTTCACAAGACTTTACCTATACTGATTTTAAAGAAAAACTATTCGATGACTGCGAGCAAGATATTTTGTTATTCCTTGAGGAATTTGAAGATAAAAGTCCGGCTATAGATTTTTTATCCGATGATATTGTTGATGACTTGGGCCGTTATAGCTTTTATATGCCTCAACATGCCTCTGTTAAATATCCAGATGTTTTTGGCATTGCTTGGTTTGTGCCGGCTATTTTGTTAAGTATTTATACTGATGAGCAATGGAACAGCCATAAAATATCAATTGCACGCGCCAGTGACGATGGTCAATACATAGATGAAGAGCTGACCATAAAAAATATTGCAAGATACGAACATGGCCAATCCTTATATCATGAATTTCATCAGATAGATATCAAGAGCGTGTGTAAAGCCAGCATGTTGACTAATGATTTTGTCAGTTGGTATGAGGAGCAAACTAAAGATAATAAAGTGAGGATTCAAGATAAATTAAAGTTGGCTTGTGAGCGTCAATTTAATGGCGGCACCCCTTTGTTTGACAGTTTACATAATGCCGATGGCTTAAGGGAAATTAGATTTTCAGCTTATCCAGGTGGCGCTATCCGCATTTTATTTAAAGCATTAGATAAATCAAAGCACGCTATTCTAGTTGGCTTTATCAAGAAAAATAATACTGAGGGATACCCTGAGCATATTACTAAGGCAAAAGCTCTTTTTGCTTCCTGTGTAAAGGAAATACAAGTTGTTTAAGAGTGATTCAAATACTATACAGACTGGATATATCTATGCTTAAAATTGAACTGATGGAAATAATCGCCAATGGTGAAAGCTCTGGTATTGAGTTTAAACGGGATGATCTGCGTCCAGAGCAGTTAGCCAAGGAAGTTGTTGCCTTGGCTAATTTACAAGGAGGACGAATATTGATTGGTATTGAAGACGACGGAACCATTACCGGACTACAGCATGAGAATATTCAAG
>CAIQND010000169.1 GCA_903873045.1 uncultured Methylococcaceae bacterium
GTTGATAGGTATAAGGTGATTTCTGCGAAAGAACTTACCCATTAGACGAATCCAATCGCTTGCTTGATTGGGAAAATCCTACTTTTAATGGGTAAAATATTCTCCGGAAATCACCTTATTCAGTCCCCCTCTTTGAAAAAGGGGGCTTGAATACTTGCAGTAACTTTGCTCCTTCTCCAGCGGGCTTTAAGGAATGTGCATGAAATAACTTCGGCATCTTGCTCCCTCTCCCTCTGGGAGAGGGCTGGGGTGAGGGAATATAAATGGTCAAGTTATTTCATGCGCGTTCCTAAGTAACTGAGCAACCGAATCTTTTAGGCGCTCCCCCAAGTAGCGGATGCGCTCTTTCATGGGTACCTAAATTACGTATGCGCCCTTCAAAAGCTACCGTTCGTTGATTGATCAAACTCGCGGCGGTGCGGTGCCTCCACCATAATCCGCTGTTCAAACCGGTTAGATTACCTACAGTCCCGCAAAAGCAAGACGTTAATTAACCTGATATTTACCAATACCCCGTCAACCCAACAAAAGGCCCGTTCAAAGTTACATCGGCTGACACGATGCTTTTGTCCACGTTCACCCGCAGCACCTTGTAACCTGCTTCCACTGACGAGGGCACACCAAAGAAACTGGTGCGGTAGCCGACCATCCCGAGTGCGCCGCCGGTGAAGCTCACATTATCCACGCCGAAACCACCGACGTTGCCGTCCACCAAAGCAAACCAATGCGGGGAGAATTCTACCATGACCTTACCGCCTATTATCGGAGCGGCAAAGGATTTGCTGCCAGAAACGCTGATGCCGCGAATAAGGTCAAGTTGAGTACCCAGCCAAATAGAACGTCCGCCCGCATAGAATTCGAGAAGATTGGAATTCGATTTATTGCTCCAGTTACCTACGCGCTCAGAGGCTGACGGACCAAACACACGGTACATTACCCCGTAATCCATAATACCCATCTCCATCGACAAGCCCGAACTGACCCGATCGAAACGAGGCTTAAAATCCATACTCATGTAATTGCCATCCAGAAAGAACCCCAGCTTCTCGTAATGCGCCTCTAAATGGCCATTGAAAGCCATTGGAAAATTACGCAGCTTCCCGGCGATATCGATGAAATTGGCATCGACCGACTTGCTGTACGGACCAACGGAGAAGTCGCCGCTCACGCCTGGCAGCCAAGTGTAGAGCGAGAGATTGAACGACCAAGGATTTTGGATGGGCGCAGGATCGGCTTTCACAGCTCCTGCGCCGTGAACGCCAGAGGCTGTGGCCAAGGCGACCGCAAAGGCCAAGGCTTTGAAAGACGGGAAAAAGCCGTTATTTATGGTCATGCAAGTTCACCTTAATTTTTTGGGGACGGGTTGCAATCCCGTCCCGCGTAGTTACTGGTTACGTGACATTCACGAATTTAAAGCATCCGGAAACGCTAACGCGCACCCTGTCTACGGCAACTTTAAAAAATAAATCCCCCTGACTTAAGGTGCCGCTGCGCCTGAAGTCCAAGCGGATAATTTTTCTGTCAATAGTTCAGCCCAATGGTTGATAGCATTTTCTGCATCACCCCACTTCCACTGAAAACCGGTCGTAAACGAACCGCCGCCGATCCGTTTATCTACCGCCAATCCAAGCACCTGTCCCGATACCGAATCGGTTATTTTTATCTCGCCCTGAGCCGCGCCGACGAACGGCATGGTGCCGGTTGCCAGATACTTAAGGTTAGAGAGCATGTGAGCCTGTGGAACGATCATCGAAATGCTGCGTAGTCCTGGCGTGGCGGATTCGGCATCGGTCAAGGCAGCATCAATCTTCATGACACCCGGCCCCGCTTGGTCGACGATCTGAAATTTCTGTCCGAGCTGCTCTTTAAATTGTTGCGAGGTATAGTTGACCAGCATCTGCTGATCA
>CAIQND010000170.1 GCA_903873045.1 uncultured Methylococcaceae bacterium
CAGTTTCTTTAATCTTCCAGTATTTCAAGTAGCTAGGCATGGCTTCAAGGCACTCTACCTGCTGTGCTGGGGTTAGCTTATTCCAAGACTTTTCAGCGTCCTTGCGCCCCATTTTACGGGGGTACAGGTTATAAAATTCAATGAACGACACTTAGTTGCTCCCGAAGTGCTGCACATTCTTCTTCAAGCATTTTATTTTTTGCTTCGAGTTCTGCCAGTTTTAGGTGTATTTCTTGCAAGATTTGCTGTAAATTCATTTTCATTTCCTTTTTTCACGGGTTTATATTCATCTACTGCTTTGGTAAGTAATGCTACTAATCCCCATTGCACAAGCGTTTCAAGTCCTTCTTTATCAAAATCTACTTGGGCAATAGCTGACCCATCAGGGTTCTCTTTAATTATCTTTACAAGTATCTTCATGGTTTGCAAACTTTATAATAGGTTTATCCAAAGCCAGTTTAGCAAGTTCGATGTACCTATCGACTTCTAGTCTATCTTCCCCACCAATAGCAGCGTTGCTGTGAGCAATCGGTTTACCCATCGTATCGTAATAAACTTCGCGGATTTCAAAGTAATCTTCGTAGGGATTGCTCATGTTTACTAATCTTAGATTCCAAGTCATTTTGTACTCCAAATGTTAATCTAAATGAAGTATATGTTAAGTAAACTTAATAGTAAATATTTTTTAATTGTGTTGTTTTTTTGTCAATAGTTCCCCAAAGGTGATAAGCACCACATCCATCCAAGAAGTTAAATCCTGTACTTGAACTAATGCTACCGAAGTTAATGTTCAATCGATGGAAGGTTTGTCTATCACCATTGTCCTATCCGTCTTGTGCTGTACCCATTTAAGTCAGCGCGGCTTGCTATCAGGTGTAGATAAGCCGATGTATTCTTCCACGCCACCCAGTTAGGTGCTTAATATCGTTTGGAGTACGAATGGGACTGACAATAAAAAAAGGCTTTAGGGGTAGCTTTATGCTGAAACGGCTTTGGAAATGCCTCTTATCTCATTTCCGAAACCCACAAAGTTACCTCTAAAACCTTATCTATCGAGTGTTTCAGTCCTCAATATTCCTATTGTATACCAAGTCTTTCAAAATTAAAATCCCCGTGAAAGCCAAAAGTTTTAATATTTGACAGTTCGCGCTCAAAGCTAAAGTACCTAGCCAGTTCTTCGGGGGCAAATTTTATGCCTTTACCCTCTAAATAGTCCCTGTTTACATGGCAAATCAGGTCATCCTCGTTTTGGTCTATGTACACAAACTCAGGTTGGGCGGTCAGTTCACATAGTCTTTTTGAGCGTATGCTAAAGCCACCATTGCCCACCCGCCTGTTTTCAGGATGCCAATGCCATACCGCGCCTATGTAGTCATAGTCTAAAAATAGGGGCTTCCAAGCTTCGGGGTTAATAATGTACCCATCCCATTGCACTATTAAAACAAAGTCCGTATGAATGTGTTTATGCAGTTCTTGAAGGATAAATTTGCTATATGCCTGACGGCTATTGATTTGTGGGTCATTTATAAAGACTTCCCCGCCAAAATCAAAGTATTCCTTGCACCTGTCAAAAGCTTGTTTAGCGCGGTCAGGCTGTACCGAATCAATACAACATAGCGTAATGTTGTTTAATCTAACTCGGGCCATATCATTTTATAAGTAAGCGGAAAAAGACTTTTTCTAGACACTAAGCCGTGACTTTC
>CAIQND010000171.1 GCA_903873045.1 uncultured Methylococcaceae bacterium
CATTAGACGAATCCAATCGTTTTCTTGATTTGGAAAATCCTACTTTTAATGGGTAAAATATTCTCAGGAAATCACCTTATTTATCCAGAAATCATTTCGTTTCAAGTAGGCGTAGGCCAGAATAAGACTTTTGGCTACCCACTTTAGACGGGACAAGCAAAACGGCTTAACCATCAATAGGGTTAACTTAATGATAAATCATCAAAAGAAACCGTTCGCTGAGCGGAGTCGAAGCGAGTTGTCCGCTTCGACTCCGCTCAGCGAACGGTCTAACCTTAAACTGTCCCAACTTAATTAGGTAGCCAGACTTTTCGAGCGCAAGCGAGAATAAGCGTTTCCGGCATACGGTACGAGGCGTATGCCGGAAACGCCACCACGCGCTACGCCCTTCGACAAGCTCAGGACAGGCTTGGGTGGTTTTATTCCGGTCTACGCCTATTGTTTGCTATCGCTGAAAATTCCGAAATCAATCCTTAAAAACTTGAAGATTGTTATGTTACTTGCCCTGTTTAAAAGGCCACGAGCATAGTCAATGATTAGCCCGGATGCATTAACGGCGCAAGTGTGTTGTTCCTCGGTCTATCCAACGGGTAACTTTTTTCCTTTGCAGGGTTGGTCAATCGGCTTGTGGAAGCCAGACAAGATATTTTTGCATTATATCCGTCAGTCAGGGTTTTGCGAATTTCGGTTTTTACCCTAAAGCTCATTTTGAGCAGCCAGTTCCTGTAACGCCGAATGTCTATGTTCCGGGAACCTTCGATTCATTAATTTTTACGAGGTCAATATTTTAACTTTCCTTTAATTTGGAGTAGCATTGCTATCATACAATGAATTGGTTAGGACAGACTTCACAGCAATCCCTTTTATATTGAGTATGAACAATCAACAGCACCTTAAAAAGCAGATTGAAAGCCAGGTTAAACGCATTAAACAAGCGGAACATGATCGGCCGAATTTGCTGTCACAAACGGTCTATATGGGCACCTTGGGTCTGGTGATGGTACTGCCTATTATTGGCGGCGTTTATCTGGGGCATTGGCTGGACGGTAAGGTGGACGGTTACTCAACGCGGTGGACGCTGAGTTTATTATTTACCGGTTTGGTGATCGGTATTTTTAATGTGTACTTTCTGATTAAGGAAAAATAGGAAAAGCCCTCTCCTGCTGGAGAGGGTTGGGATGAGGGGAATATAACTGCTTGATTTTATTCTCCTCACCCCAACCCTCTCCAGCAGGAGAGGGAGCTAAACCCGACCGTAACTCATAGTTTTATTATGAGTAAAAAGCTGTGTAGATACCTATGCTTTGGAGAGGGCTTTTGAGATAAATCAGGATAAATTATGGAAAACGAATTTTCATTTTCTTTAGGCCCCGTAGTTATTGGTACATCACTGATTACTACGTGGGGTATTATGTTGGTGATTACTGCGATAGCCTGGTTTTCAACCCGGCATCTAAAGATGTTGCCTGATTCACTGCAAACCACGGTTGAAGGTATTGTCGCGACTATCGACGAGGCCATCAGTGCGGTCGCGCCGGAACACGGGCGGCAAATTATGCCTTTTATCGCTTCACTTTGGCTGTTTCTGATTATTGCCAATCTGGTGGGATTGATACCGGGGGGGCATTCGCCAACCCGTGATCTTTCGGTGACCTCGGCACTGGCTGTTTTAGTGTTTTTTTCGGTACACTGGTTTGGCATAAAGACGTTGGGTCTTAAAAATTATTTGCATCATTACCTGACCCCCAGTCCGATTTTGCTGCCTTTTCATATCATCAGCGAATTTACCCGCACCCTGGCGCTGGCGATTCGTTTATTTGGTAACATGATGAGTTTGGAAATGGCGGCCATGCTGATTTTACTGGTAGCCGGGTTTCTAGCCCCCATCCCTATTTTGATGTTACATATCATTGAAGCGCTGGTGCAGGCTTATATTTTTGGTATGCTGGCACTGATTTATCTGGCGGGTGCCATGCAATCGCAACAACTTAATTCACAGGAGTAATTTATGACTGATATAGCCTTGATCGTCCTTGGCTCTAGCGTTGCCGCCATTATCGGTATCGCTTTGGGGGTCATGATGCCCGCGCTGGCTATGGGCAAAGCCATCAGCAGTGCGCTTGATGCGCTGTCGCGGCAACCGGAATCCGAACGCTCAATCATGCGTACTTTGTTTATCGGTCTGGCGATGATCGAATCACTGGCGATTTATTGCCTGGTGATTATCTTGATTGTCTTGTTCAGAAATCCATTGCTTGAATATATTGTTAAGTAAAGGTACAAGGTACAAGGTACAAGGCAAAGAGTGACCGTTGAAAATCAGATTTTTACCTTTAGCCTTGTACCTTTCGCCTGCTCTTCGTGTCCCTTCGACTTCGCTCAGGGCAGGCTTCGTGGTGAAAAGTTTTTATTCAATACTTAAAGCTTATGGAATTCAATCTATCCACTTTTATCTTCGAAATTATCAATTTCCTGATTCTAATCTGGATTTTGCAGCGTCTTTTTTACCAGCCGTTGCTGGCAGTGGTTGCCAAGCGCAAGCAGTTTATTGATCAATCGCTTGCCGATGCAAAAGCGATACAACAGCAGGCAGAAGAGCAGCGCAGCCTTTATGAAAATCGTCAAAAGTTGTGGGAGCAAGAAAAACAAGCCGTTCTTACCGCACTGCATCAGCAAATCGAAAGTGAAAGAAGACTGCAAATGGACAGGTTGAATGTCGATCTTGATCTGGAACGGCAAAAAATAAAGGTGACACTCCAGCGTCAACAAAGGGAGCTTCAATTACAAGCAGAAAAGCGGGCATTACAAAATGGTGCCCGCTTTGCCGCAATATTACTGAAACAGTCGGCCAGTCCTGAGCTGGAGGCGCGACTATTTGAGATGTTGTTGGCCAATCTTAAAACGTTACCGGAAGCCTGTACGTTGTGTCTGCAATTGTTGGGTGCCAAAAAACCGGTGCCGATTAAAATAACCAGTGCCTATCTCTTAACGGCTGAACAGCGGCTTCAACTGGAACAGCAGTTGGGCGCATTAATTAACAGTCAAATCAATTTTCAATACTATCAGGATGCAGAGCTGATCGCAGGTTTTCGCATGGATATTGGTGCCTGGGTCTTAAACGCCAACCTGCAACATGAGTTGATTGGTTTTGCAGAGATCGCCAATGACACCGAGTAACCCGGAAGCCTTTGCCAGTTTGCTGGATAAACAAGCCGCTTGGCTGCTTAATTATCAGCCAGGGTTGCGTGTTAGCGAACAAGGCACCGTGGTTGCTGTCGGGGATGGGATTAGCTGGATTAAGGGTTTGCCCTCAGCTGCCATCGAAGACATTCTGATTTTTGCTGATGGCAGTCGGGGCATGGTGTTTGACCTGAATCTCGACCGGATAGGCGCTATTTTATTGTATCAAACCGAGGCGCTTACTTCAGGGACGACTGTTTTTCTTGCGAGGCACTCGCTGGGCATATCGGTCGGTGACGAGTTTTTAGGTCGGGTTATTGATCCTTTGGGAGCACCTTTGGATGGTCTGCCACCTCCCACGCCGGCCGGTCGTGAAAATCTGGAAAAAGGCTCGCCAGCCATTATTGCCCGTGATTTTGTCGATAAACCGCTGTACACCGGTATTAAAATTATTGATACCCTGATTCCCGTTGGCAAAGGTCAGCGACAATTGATAGTGGGTGATGAAGGCTTGGGCAGAAGTTCAATCGCCATCGACACGGTGATTAATCAAAAAGACCAGGCTGTCGTGTGTATTTACGTGTTGATCGGCCAGAAGCGTTCGGCGGTTGTGAGTACGGTGGAAACCTTGCGCAATCAAGGTGCGCTGGACTACACGGTTTGCGTGGTCGCCGAAGCCAGTGCTTTGCCGGGATTACAATATGTCGCTCCGTTTGCAGGCTGTGCGCTGGCCGAATACTGGATGGGGCAGGGCAGGGATACCTTGATTATTTATGATGATTTGTCCACCCATGCCAGAACTTATCGGGAACTGTCTTTGTTGCTACGCAGACCGCCGGGACGGGAAGCTTATCCCGGTGACATTTTCTTTGTCCATTCCCGTTTGCTGGAACGGTCAACCCGTTTGAACCCCGAAAACGGCGGCGGCAGCATGACTGCATTGCCAATAGTTGAAACCAAGCAAGGCGAAATTGCCGCTTACATTCCCACCAATCTTATTTCCATTACCGACGGACAAATTTATCTGGATAATGATTTGTTTGTATCAGGTTTTCGCCCGGCTATCGACATCACCAAATCAGTCTCGCGGATAGGCGGCAAAGCCCAGCATCCCAGTATCAGCCATCAAGCTGGACAAATGAAGCTGGATTATTTACAGTTTTTGGAGCTTGAATCGTTTACCCGTTTTGGTCAGCGCCTGGAAGCGTCGATGGAAGCGCGAATTAAACGCGGACGGCTGTTACGGGAAATACTGAAACAGGATCGACTGGCA
>CAIQND010000172.1 GCA_903873045.1 uncultured Methylococcaceae bacterium
AAAAATGGCTCTTATGCGTTGACCGCATTAAACGCTGTCACGATTAACAACGCAACAGTTCAGTGGGTAGAGCATCGTACGCTTCCGCTTACGTGGGTGGCAAAGAAGGCTGCTTAGGCTAATCGTACAGGTCGAATTTTTTGTTCACTCATAAGGATGACACGAACATTGATTGTTTTTTTTGTCGATAAAGTAAAAGGCAATTCGATGTATCTACCTTTTTCTTTTGTTTCAAATTCAATTGCGTACATACAAAGCTCCCTTTCATTTATGTTTTGTTCAGAAATAGCTATTTTTGTTCTTTTGCAGAATGATTCATTGTGTCAACACATTAAGTCCAATGATTGCCTGTAATGCGCCATACGTCCACTGTTTATCGTATATTTTTGTTTCTTGGTAATCTTCCAATTTATCAGCAATGTCGTAATACAAATTAGCAAAAGCCTCGACAAAACCAGCAGGATGTCCTAATTTAAAACGGTTGTAGCGCAACTCTGATGCCAACCAACTTAAAGTGGGACACTTTTGACTATGGAACGTGCATGAAATAGAATGGCCAATGAATCATGCATGTAGGGGCGAATTCATTCGCCTTGGGCGGATAAATCCGCCCCTACAGATGCTCATTCCTATAGTCTTTCAGTTGTAAATTTCCATTCACGTTGTTGTAAGCTGATACAGATACCATCCCTTGAAGGGATGGTATCTGTTAGCATCGAAATTATTTATCTGAAAATTTATATGAACAATCACGGTGAACCCAGAAAGAAGAACGATAGGTTGTAGGGGTAGAAAATTTTCTACCCTTAGCACGTTGTGATTTGCAACGTTAGTCGCGGATTAGCGACAGTGTAACCCGACAAATCGAAGTGTTTATAAATCAATCAATTGTATGCTTTGTAATTGCCATCCATGGCAACTGGATTCCGGTCAACCCTCGCTTCGCTCTTCTTGCCGGAATGACGGACTTTTTGGTACTTGGCGAATTCTGCTGCTCAGTGTCCCGCCTTAAGTGGGTAGCCCAGAATTCATTTTGAATTAATTCCCCATGTTTTTAAGTCATTAACAAGCCTTGCCTTGGGATCTTGTTGACGTGCAAATTCTACAAATAGAGGTACTCGATAAGACCAACGCCCTTGTTCTTGCCCTAAAATAAAAGCCAGCTCCAAGCGCGACAATGTGCGAGTTAACTCGTTTAAGTCCACATTAAATCCCTGGTCTTCTAATAATTGCGATAACTCAGCCAAGGTAAAGTCAGTACGGGTAATGGTTGCAAATATAACGACACGGTCATACTGTTGTTCGTGTTCCTGTATACCAAATTCACGGGCGCTAAGTTCATTGCGTAATTTGTCAAGATGCAAAGCACGGGTAACATTACTAGCAGAAACCTCACGTTGATCGAACGGCAATCCCTTGACAAGCTCGTCACAGACCATGGCAATCAAATTTGCACGTTGACCACATTGGCTAATCAGAGTTTCTATAAGCGACTTATCCGCATAGCTGATCCCAAGGTACGCCATTGGTATGGTTACCAGCTCAATACAAGCCTCATATTCCAATGCGCCGAGTGTCAATACCTCGCCAAAATTACGCACTGGTGAATGGTAATCGAGCACAGCATGTTGATATAAAGCCCAAAAACCCGCGAATATAAAATTACAGATACCTTCTTCGCTTAAGCTCCGAAAGACACTTAATACCAAATAACCATTAGCTTTTTCACATTCAAAAAATGGGTCCACCTCATCAATTAACAACCATAATCGTCGTCCGTGTTGTTGCCATAACTGGCGTATGCTAGCCGCTAATATTATAGGGTCTTCTGTCGTCGGTAAATTTAACGCCGAAGAAATCCTGGGAACAATCACTTCATTTGTCGTCAATTGTATATAAAAACAATCGACATGAGGATTTTTTTGCAAACGTCTTTCAATAGCTTTCAGCACCGTTGATTTACCTACTTTCCTTGCCCCAACCAGCAAATAATTAGCGGGATCACGGTTAAGAATTTGCGCCACTAAATCAGTACGGCCAAAAAAACCAACTTCTTTGTCCACACCGCCACCGATTTGATAGGGGGAAAGATCACGCAATGACAATTGTTCCGCGAAAATTTTAGCAAGTTCTGTTTCCGCGTCTGCTAGCAATAAGCGAGTTAACTGCACTCCTTGGGGTGCCACCAAGTTATTAGTTAAATCGCGGGTAATTTTAACAAGTGAATGTTGATAATCACTGTTTTTGCCTATTAATACTATAATACAGCCCTTTATTTGGTCTATGTTTTTAAGTTTAGTAAGCATATCTTCCGCTGCTGTATTTTTACAAAAGCATAGCCATATATCGTAAACGCGTAATGGAAAGCTATTGAGAAGAAGTATCTCATACAGCTCAAGTCCCTCATAAGAACAACGGTTACGCTGTTTTTTTGCCACACGTTGTATCAATAAGGCCGCTTGCTCATCATTAGACAGATCGCTAAAGGTGATAGCCTTATCCAGTGTTTCGGCACTGACACCAGCCGCCGCTAATACCGTATCTAAACGTCTTGTTTTTTTTAAGAGTGTCTTTGCTTCAGATAACTGTTCCGGCAATAATTGCAGCAGAGCTTCTGGTTGCTGACTTAACTGTAAAACTAATGGGTGGCGATAGCCGCGTAAATAATAAATTCCAAAACCGATTAGTAATAAAAATAAGGCAGCAATGGCATAAAGCAACAAACCAAGCACCCCATAAAGTTGTATAGTCTGGGACTTAATTTCCCAGTCATAGAAGGGTGGTTGTGTATTATGTATCCGTAGATCCAATTTATTAATTTTAATTAACGGCATTTGTTCAGGCAATGTATATGACAGTTCTTTTTTACCTTGAGCCGGAATCTGATCAGAAACGGACTGCTCATCTAGTTTGTTACCGTTCACTGTTGCTTGCCATAGCCAATTCTTTGGCATTTCTTGATTACCTTGGTTTTTCACCGTTATTTTGATTGTTTTCCTATCTATTAGCATCTGAACCTTAACTTCCAATTGTGGGGCATGGATGTTGACCGGAATCTTATAGCTGATTTCATCAGCCTCACTGAGTTGTGGGGCCGATAAATTTAATACTAAATTATCGGTTAGCGGTTTCACATTCGACGGTAATTCTGCTCCGACTTCAATTTTAAGCGCTTGTGATTCGCCCGGCTTTAATTGGTAAATTTGATTAGGGTAAATGATAAAGTGAGAGGTCGCAGGCGTTTTAGCTTGCAACCAATAAAGCGTTTGATCACTGTGGTTTGTTACTGTCAGTGTAAGCTCTGTCGTTTGGCCACTGTTGAGTTCAAGCGTTTGTGGAATGCCGCTAATGCTTATTTGATTGTTCGCTATAGGTTTAGCCAATTGGGGCAGGGTAGATTTCCAATATTTGCCTGCTTTACTGACAAATACACTGCCATCATCACCACGTACTACGTTAGTTTGAGCATCGACACTGTACCAGTTGCCATTAGCGCCACTGATAAACGTTTTAAGCCAAGTTCGTTTAGCCACATCCCATAATTGGACTTTACCATCATTACCACCTGATGCCAGTGTCTTGCCATCGGGACTAAAGCTGATTGAAGTTACAGACGCTGTATGTCCGTCCAGGCTTTTTAACAAGCGGCCATTAGCGACATCCCAAAACCTGATTGTTTTATCAGCAGAACCTGAAGCCAATAGCTTGCAATCGGGGCTGAAGCTAACTGAATTAACATGTTGAGTGTGCCCTATAAAACGCTTTAACAAACGATGGGTTTTAATATCATAATTATCGGTAGCAGATGCCAGTTTTTTACCATCGGAACAAAGGCTTAATGAGTTAGATATGCTGGTTAACCCCACCTCTTTGAATTTTATCAGTTTTCCATTTTCAAGATTCCAACGTGTGATGCCTTTATCATTAACACCATCGTAAAAACTGCCTGAAGTCAAGGTTTTACCATCAGCGCTAAAACTAATGGGTGAGGCGTAAGGAACTCTCATACCCATATCTCTGATAAGATCATCGATATACCTTCGGAACACCTTGTTATCCATTTCATCCGGATCTTCCAATTTCAAATTGCCAAGATTAGCTATATCATCCGCATTAATTGGACGAGTCTTAACTTTCGGAGAATCAACTTTAGCCTTTATTGGCTTGTCATTGGACCGCTCGGCATCCTGACTATCTAATATCTTTCCACTGGCAACACTCCAAATCTTGAGGCTTTCACGAGCACTAGAAACCAAGATTTTACCATCCGAACTAAAGATTGCAGAATTAACCGCGTCTTTGTGTTGTAGGCTTTTTAACAACCTCCCTGATTCGGTATCCCACAGATTGACGGTTTTATCTGCCGAAGCGGAAGCCAGCAGATCACCCGCAGGGCTAAAGCTTACTGAATTGACATAACCAGAATGACCTTCCAGACTTCTTAGCAAACGACCTTGCGCAACATCCCATAATTTAATGCTATTTTCACCGGCTTGTGCTGAAGCGACAGCGACTGTTTTTCCATCTGGGCTAAAGCTAACCGAATTAATGCCCGCTATTTTTTCATCTAGCATTGTAATCATTCGACCTGTAGCAAGATCCCAGAGTGCGATACCGTCACTACCGTAATTGATAGCTAGCAGGTTGCTATTTGTACTGAAGTTAGCCGAATTTACATAGTCGCTTAGCAATTCCGGTAACTTTAATAGTTGACCGCTTTCAGTATCCCACAGTTTGATTTTTCCAGAATTAACCGCTATCAGCATTTTGCCATTCGGGCTAAACCCAAATTGTGTTAGCTTGCCCGTAGATTCCGCAAGGCTAACCAATGAGTTGCCTTTTTCGGTATCCCACAGCGTAATCCCTTTGGTTTCTGAGAAAGTGGCTAATTTACTGCCATCTTCACTAATGGTTTTTATTTCGACATCATCAATTTTTTGCCAACTATTATCTAATAGCTGACCACTTTGATAATCCCAAAACTTGACGCTATTGTCCTTTGAGCTTGAAATCAGGATGTGTGATTTATTATCCGGTGTAAATCTAACCGAATTAACTATATTCTCATGACCGATTAAAGTCTTTAACAGGTTACCGCTTTCAACGTCCCAAAGTTTAATGGTTTTATCATCCGAACCTGAAGCGAGCAACTCACTTTGATAATCCCAAAACTTGACGCTATTGTCCTTTGAGCTTGAAATCAGGATGTGTGATTTATTATCCGGTGTAAATCTAACCGAATTAACTGTATTCTCATGACCGATTAAAGTCTTTAACAGGTTACCGCTTTCAACGTCCCAAAGTTTAATGGTTTTATCATCCGAACCTGAAGCGAGCAACTTGGAATCAGGACTAAAGCTGACAGCATTAACCGTTTCGGTATGACCTGCCAAGACCTTCGGTTCATCGCCTTTTTCAAGATCCCAAAGCAGTAAGCCTTCACCATCATCATAGAAAGATGCATTATCAAAATAACTTGAAGCTAGTGCTTTGCCGTCCGGACTAAAGCTTAAAATATTACTTGCGTTTAACAGGCTTTTAAAAGAAACATTCTTATTAAACGTTAAAGTCCTAAGTAAACGGTAAGAGGTAATGTCCCAAAGTCTTATTTTATTTTGATGAAGAGTAGCTAGCGTCTTACCATCAGGACTAAAAGCAACTTCAGAAGTATAACTCTGCGGGAAATATGTTATGGAATCAGGCAAAATTTCCCCTTCTACAACCAAGGGTGGCAACGGCGGTTTGGCAAAAGTGGAATAACTGGGAAATAATATAAACAAACAGGCTATATAAACAAAAACGCTAATAAATGGGAACCTTGCCGTTAACATCCTAATAATTCCTTACCTGCATTTCGAATCAAGTCACAACGCCAAACTAATTGTCCATTTCGGTCGGTAATCAAGTTTTGCCAGTACAAACGTCGTAACAATTCATTGTCCAGCCAAGCCATGTAACGGCCTAATTGCTCTTGCTGGAGCAATTGACATAATGCCTCACGATCTGAGTTACTTTGAAAAAGTGCATAAAGCTGACTGAGAGTGCCATTATTGGAAATATGCGTTTGCCAATTGGTTTTACCTAGCTGAAGGGCTTGAAAACAGGCTTCCAATAAGCGAGGGTGTTGTCCGGTAAAATCAAGCATGATTTGTAATTCAGCTTTTGACAATTCCAAATCTGGAAAACGATGCAGATATATATCGTTAAGATCAGTCAATTGTAGGTGCGGTATGCGTTGTTCATCCAGTTGGTTTAATAAGGAATGTGCGCTTTGCTGATATTTTAATGCGGCCAGTCGCTCCCCCCCCATTATGATTAATTTAAGTTGGGCAGGATGGGTTTCTAAAAGTCCACGCAATTCGCCAGCCAATTCTTGTCTTGCACTATCAGAACCATTTTCAAAGCCGCTTATTAATAATAATAACTTGTCATGGTCTCGTAGTTTATCACTCATGGCTTCTGACCATTGCCAACTGCTCGTAATAGGGTCAGTTAGCCCACATTGCTTGGCTATGCGACCAAAATAAGCCGCACTATCGGCTTGTGTACTTACCGGTGGATAAATATGTATGGCATGATCACTACCATAACGTTGCTTGGCTTTTTGGTAGATGGCATGGGAATAATGCTGAGTGCAGGTGTCTGCTTGCGCCAATATCATTAACGGAAGACTGGGCTCCAAATAATCACTGTACACAGTGTTAATAAAATCACGTTCGTTGCCAACTAATGCACGCATTGATGGTTCGATTACCGGAAATTGCAAATCGCCTGTGAATGATGGATTGGCACCCGGTGATTGTCCTTCCAGAGCACATAATAATTGTTTGAAGGCACTTCGGTAGTTGGGTTGCGTACTTTTATAAAAATCAATACAGTGTATGTTTTTCAGAAAAGGCATGTCAGGAAATTCCCCCTGAATCAAAGGGATTAACTTATAATCAGGCCGCTCCCGTTTTATCACAAGCATCTTTTCGTATTCGACTTGAATCCAGCCAGATTCTGTGACATCAGGTGATGCAACCAACAAGCCAAAACGGCTGTTATCTATTGCTAAGGCTATCTCTGTAGTGAAATTTTGTCCACCCATCAGCGACCATTTGTCCAAAAATACAGTGTAACCTTGTGCGGTTAGGTTAAAACCCAATTTTTCTACCCAAGCAAAATTTGTGCTACGGTAGCTGATAAAAATATCGTATTTTTTCATGGTTAATGCTGGGTTCTGTTGACGTTTCAAAAAGAATAAATCAAAGGGTTATCGCTATTCCCATCTGTGTAACTAAAGTTGACAGCAGATACCGCTTGACTACTACACCGCAAGAGCACCATTAAGCATTTTTGGATAGTCATGCAGAAATTAAGAGCACGTCGAGCGTTAAAATTATGGAAACCAACCAACCTTTGGTAATAAAGGCTCTGGTGCTTTCCGTCCGTATTTCACAATAAGTTTGGCTATGTTGTTCGTGGCACAGGCAACCCAGTTGAAGGTTAACACGTTGAGCCATTTAACTTTACTACTTTTTTAGTTTAAAATTGCAGTAGTAAAATAACAGAAAAAAATTTGGCTACCAACTTTATATCTAAAACGGGACACTGAGCAGCAAAATGATTCGCTAAGTGTCAAAAAGTCCGTCATTCCGGCAGGGGCTCCCTGCATCAGAATACTAACTTTTGGCGAAAGTATTGTAATGTTAAATTATACTTAGAAAACCGTTTTTGCTTGAGGTTGCCCTTAATAATTAGTCTTGTATCCTAAGATTAAACTATGTTATTGTCTATCTATATTAACTAACCCTAATATGTTTTTTTGTTTTTCGGTGCTGTTGTCTGACCAATTATGGGCTAATGATTTTTCTTTTTCGTTGTTCAGGATTTGCACCAGTCCACTTTAACGGGATTTTTAAGGGACTATTAAGTCAATTAAAAACACGCAAGACCCATAATGAACTAATAATGAGGAGAGTATCATGGCTCGTATTGTAATTTTAGGCGCAGGCATTGGCGGTGTACCCATGGCTTATGAAA
>CAIQND010000173.1 GCA_903873045.1 uncultured Methylococcaceae bacterium
ACCGGACTTTGTCCATGTTTTGGCGAACGGTCAAATTGTTAAATCGGGCGGTGCTGAATTGGCATTGGAACTTGAAGAAAAAGGCTACAGTTGGCTGGAAGATACTCAGGCGGCAGCATAATGATGACGGCATTAGCAAGCTGTTATGCGGCAGAATATCAAACGGTAGTAGCGGCCTTGCCAGGGCAAAAATTGGCTTGGTTGACGGCGTTACGAGGTGAAGCTTTAGAGCAATTTTCAGCACAGGGCTTTCCATCGCCCCGTGAAGAAGAGTGGCGTTATACCAATGTGTCGGCAATCGAGAAAAAATTGTTTTCGCCTGCGACCCTTGTAACCGCAAGTGCTGTTGACAGCGATTGGCTGAAATCGTATCAATTAGAAGATGCGTGGTCGGTGGTATTGGTTGATGGGCATTTTTCCGCAGAACTTTCGGTCTTGGACGACTTGCCGGAAAATATATCGGTTATGAGTATGGCGGATGCTTTGGCAAAACAGCCGGATAAACTGGAAAAGTATATTAATCAGGCCGTTAATAGCAGTGAGCATGGCTTTGTTGCCTTTAACACAGCCTGGTTTACGGATGGTTTATTCCTCCATGTTGCCGCTAAACACGTGTTGGCAAAGCCGATACAAGTACTACATATCGCTACGCAAAGCGATGTTTTGACCGCTACACGCACGGTTATTGTCGCGGATGAAATGGCCGAGGCCAACATTATAGAAACTTTTGTCGGTCTGGATAACGCCTATTTATCAGCCGCAGTCACTGAAGTTTTTGTGGGTGCAAATGCCCAAATAACGCTGTATAAAATGCAATGTGAGTCTGAAAAAGCTTACCATTTTGGCGGTATTTACGTTAAGCAATCCAGAGATGCCCGCTTTAATCATCATAACTTCGCTTTTGGCGGTTTGCTGGCGCGGTGCGACATTCATACCGATTTGGATCAGGCTTCCGAGTGCGAGCTAAACGGTTTGTATTTGGGTATCAAACGTCAGCATATTGACAATCACACGCGCATTAATCATTTAAAGCCTTATGGAATTAGTCGTGAACTTTATAAAGGCGTATTGGATGATCGAGCCAGAGGTGTGTTTCAGGGACGGGTGATTGTGGCTGAAGATGCTCAAAAAACCGACTCGCAAATGAATAATCGTAATTTGTTATTATCAAGCGATGCTGAAGCCGATACCAAACCGCAGTTGGAAATTTACGCCGATGATGTTAAATGCGGGCATGGTGTAACCGTTGGGCAGTTGGATGAAAAATCTGTTTTTTATCTGCAATCACGTTGCGTTGATGAAGAAACTGCGCGTAACATACTGACCTTTGCATTTGCCAATGAAATGGTTGATAAGGTTAAGATTAAAGGACTGCATGACCGGGTGCTGGAGCAAGTGTTGATACGCTTTCCTCAGGAAGGCGTTGAAAAAAGCTGGTTATGAGTGAGGTGAAAGGCTCAAGGTAAAAAAGCATTTTCTCGTCGCTTATAAAATATCTGCCATGCGAATGCTGATTTCATTCAGTTGTGACAAAGTGATGGTGTCGCCTACCCGTAATGTGGTTTTTTCTGCATACACTTCGCCATTGGGATTGCGATACACTTCCAGGCACTGGTCATTAAGGTTAATCAGCCAGTATTCTGGAATGCCGTGCAGCGCATATAAACGCAGCTTTTGGTTTTGGTCAAACGTTAGTGAGCTATCGGCGACTTCAATTAGCAACAATACATCGTTGGCATTGGGATGGCGGGATGAATAGAAATCAGCATTGGGTTTTAACAGCATAAAATCCGGTTCTGGCTCGGAAAGGTCGCCGAGTTGGAGGGGGTTTTGCACGCTGGAAATGACATCATCAGGAATGAGCCTTGTCAGTAAGCTATTGAGACGATTTAAATGTCCTGAGTGATTAAAGCCTATAGGTGCCATTTCTAGTATTTCTCCATTAATGAGTTCAAGTCGGCTTTCTGGCGGAAAAATATTAGCTTCGCCTAATCTGCGCCATTCATTGATGTTGGTCAGATGTTTTGTAGGATTAACAGTAGCCATAAATGCAATTAAACCAAATTAAAATCAAAGGTAAATATAATATGTCGTTAGTGAATAAGCAACCGGTCATTATCAAAACAGACAAAACCATGATAAATTTCCCTGTAGAAAAAATACGCCAGGATTTCCCTATTCTTAAAGAGAAAATTCGTGGCAAGGATTTGGTTTATTTGGATAATGCCGCCACTTGCCAAAAGCCGCAGGCGGTTATTGACAGCATTGTACATTTATACAGTCATGATTATGCCAACGTGCATCGTGGCGTACATACCTTAAGTGTTCGTTCTACTGACAAATTTGAAGGTGCTCGGACTAAAGTTAAAGACTTTATTAATGCAGCCAGCGAAAAAGAAATTATTTTTGTTAAAGGCGCTACAGAAGCCATTAATCTGGTCGCGCAAACTTACGGTAAAGCCAATATTAAATCGGGTGATGAGATTATCATTACCGCCATGGAGCATCATTCCAATATTGTGCCTTGGCAAATGTTGTGCGAGCAAACCGGTGCGGTGTTAAAAGTCGCCCCGATTAACTTGCAAGGTGAATTGATATTTGATGAGTTTGAAAAGCTGGTCAATGATAAAACCAGGCTGATTTCTGTTGTGCACATGTCCAATGCCTTGGGTACCATTAATCCCGTTAAAAAGATTATCGCGGTCGCGCATGAAAAAGGCATTCCGGTGCTGTTGGATGGTGCTCAGGCCATTCCCCATATAACAGTGGATGTGCAGGAGCTGGATTGCGATTTTTATGTGTTCTCGGCGCATAAGCTGTATGCCCCGACCGGTGTAGGTGTGCTTTACGGCAAACAAGCGCTGCTGGAAGCCATGCCACCCTATCAAGGTGGTGGTGATATGATTCGCAAAGTCACCTTTGAAGAAACTGAATACAATGCACTGCCTTATAAGTTTGAAGCCGGCACGCCAAATATTGCTGATGTCGTTGGTTTGGGTGCGGCCATTGATTATTTAAATGCTATCGGTATGGAGAACATTGCGGCTTATGAGGCCGAATTATTGAACTATGCCACAGCAAAAGCCAAACAAATTAAGGGTCTTCGAATTATTGGCGAGGCTAAGCATAAAGGTGCAATTTTGTCTTTTGTGTTGGATAAAATACATCCACACGATATTGGTACGATGCTCGATAGTTTAGGTATAGCAATCAGGGCAGGGCATCATTGCGCCATGCCGGTAATGGATTTTTATAAAGTACCTGCGACGGCACGCGCCTCTTTTGCAATGTATAATACCAAAGAAGAAATTGATGTGTTAATGAACGGTATAGAATCTTTAATAGAGGTATTTGGCTGATGATTTACACAATTAAAGCCTGTATACACACGGGCGAAGAATCTGGCTTTATCGCTGAATGTGTTGAATTACCGATTGTGACGCAAGGGAAAACCTTGGATGAAGTGGTGCTGAATTTACGCGAGGCAATCAGTTTGCATTTAGAGGACGAAGATTTGTCTGCTTTGGGTTTTGCGCCTAATCCACCGATTGTAGTCAATTACAAAATGGCGGCGGTGTGCCAAAATTAAAACGCTTGACCGCTAAACAGGTTTTAGCCATTTTGACGCAATTTGGTTTTTTTATTGCTTCCCAGCGCGGTAGTCACATAAAATTGACGCGCCCTGGTTCAGGGTCAAAAACAAATATTAACCATTCCAAATCATACCGACTTGGATAAGTAGGTGATCAAAAGTCTTTTAACAAAAAAATGCAGTCAACTTCATATAGCCTGGTTACTGCAAGCACTTTATCATGTTAAGAAATGTTAAAAGATTTTTGAATGATTACTTACTGGAACCAGCAAAGCCATTATGCGACTAGCCAGTCGCTATATCAGTCCGGAAGAACTGCACCCCCATTTCTATTCTGAATAAAACGCACAGAGAGCAGCCATGTTTGATGATTTACGCGACCTCTATCAAGAGGTTATTTTTGACCATAATCGTAACCCGCGCAATTTTCGCATCATTGAAAATGCCGATAGAAAAGTCGAAGGCTTTAATCCACTGTGTGGTGATCGCCTGACTTTATATTTGCAAATGGAGGGTGATGTGATTGCCGATGCCAGTTTTCAGGGCTCAGGGTGTGCTATTTCCACTGCATCGGTTTCCTTAATGACCGAGATAGTTAAAGGAAAAACCGAGAATGAAGCTGAAGAATTATTTAAAAAGTTTCATGAAATGACTACCGGTAAAGATGAAAACTTTAATCTTGAAGCGATTGGTAAACTGGCCGTATTAGCCGGTGTACGTGAATATCCGGCTCGGGTTAAATGTGCAACGTTGGCTTGGCATACCCTTGATGCGGCGTTGAAAAACGAACAACAAGCCATTTCTACAGAATAAGCTGATCCTGATAATCCTTCCGTGCAAAAATACACCGGCAAACTGGCCGTACTTTATCAAGGGCAGGGCGATAGCCTACCGTTTCAATTGCTTGCGGAAAGACTAAAGGTTCCTTTATATCAATCAGTTAATGACGAGTGTCCGGAAAGCTTCTTTTTAACCTGGCGCGATGGCTGTTTAAAGTTACTTGATAAAGAGCTCCTAAAAAAAGGTGGCTTGATCGTTGATATAGAGCCACGCAATGGTGAGCAGCGCTCATGGCCAGCGCCGAAAGATGGTGCTTTGGCACATGCACTCGGGCGAAAAACCAGAACGGTTATTGATGCCACTACGGGGTGGGGGCAGGATAGTTTGCATATCTTTCGCATGGGCTATGAAGTGCTTTGCATCGAACGTTCGCCGGTGATGGCCGAATTACTACGCGACGGTTTTAATCGCTTG
>CAIQND010000174.1 GCA_903873045.1 uncultured Methylococcaceae bacterium
AAAGGCGAATCCATGCGCAAAAAAATGAATTCCTTGACTCAAGTTGAACACTTGGAGTAAAAATTCACTTCCACCGATGCGTTAGGTTTTAGGTGTTCAAGTTCAACCAGAATTAGTGTTCAAATTAATCAGAATACGCAACAATTCAGCTATAGATTATTATTATTTTTTAACGTAACATCAAAGAATAGTAAGCTACTCATCCAATGCGCGACGATTTTACAGAGACCACACCTTCAAGGAAGGTTATTTGTTCCGGTTTAGGTGGGCAACTTTCCAGAGCCAATTTTAACGTGGCTTCGGTCAACTACTCTGATTGCCCATGAGATTGCCGACCCCACCAACGCCTTGGATGACATGATGGAAACAGCCATCGTTCCGCAAATTACGCTACTTGAAGACATTACCCTACAAATCCTTAAATACCCTGTTGATAAAGTAGTCGTCCCGCGTTGTCTGCTGAGTATTTTGGGTCAGTGCCTGATGTTTAAACACTCACGCTCGATCATTGACCGTCTGTATCCTGATTTGATTGCTGATGCAGCGGCCATCCAAGCCAGCGTGGAACATATCACGCAGCTTTCCCTGGCCGCTCTGAACCGGCTTACCCTACCCAAAGAGCAAACAACACATGAATCATATAGCCTTAAAAATGCTGATGGGCGATACCGGTAAATATATCGGTATTGTTATGGGCCTGACATTTGCCTCGTTAATTATGACCCAGCAGCCCGCCATTTTTTTGGGCATCATGTCACGCACTTACAGCTTTGTAACGGATGTCGGCTTGCCTGATATCTGGGTCATTGATCCGAAAGTACAATTTGTTGATGACATAAAGCCTATGCAGGATACGGAACTTTATCGGGTACGGGGTATTTCTGGTGTGGAATGGGCAATGCCGCTGTATAAGGGATTGCTAAAAGCACGCCTTACCGATGGCACCTTTCAAACCTGTAATGTGGTGGGTCTGGATGATGCCACTTTAATCGGTGGCCCACCGGTCATGCTGGAAGGAAAAATGGATGATTTACGCCGTAGCGACAGCGTTATCGTTGACGTTGACGGTGCCAGTGAAAAACTCGGAAAGCCGTCACTCATCCCCGGTGGCAAACCTATTCCACTCAAAATAGGCGATAGCTTGGAGTTAAATGACCGACGCGCGATTGTTGTCGGCATTGCCAAAGTCACACGCACCTTTCAATCCCAGCCGGTCATCTATACCACCTATTCCCGCGCCAAAAGTTATGCGCCCAAGGAGCGCAAGCTGTTGTCGTTTGTTTTGGTAAAAGCCAAAAAAGGACAAGACCTTGTCGAATTGACCCGCCGAATCCGTGAGTCAACCGGCTTGGCCGCTTATACGCAGGCAGATTTTAAAACCCTGACCTACGAATATTTTATGCACAACACCGGTATTCCGATTAATTTCGGCACGTCTGTATTGCTGGGATTTATTGTCGGCGCCGCTATTGCCGGCCAGACTTTTTATAATTTCACGCTCGGAAATATAATGCAATTCGGCGTCCTAAAAGCCATGGGCACCAGCAACTGGATCTTGCTGCGCATGATTTTATTACAAGCGGTTCTGGTCGGTAGCATCGGTTATGGTTTAGGCGTAGGTCTAACCGCGTTATTTGGCTTCGCCATGCGCCATACCATACTGGCTTTCAAGTTTCCTTGGCAACTGTTACTCTTCAGCGGTGCGGGAATCAGTCTGATCTGCGCCTTTGCCGCCATTATCAGTATACTCAAAGTGATTCGACTGGAACCTGCCATTGTTTTTAAAGGATAAATCATGAACCTAGCTGTGCGCTGCCAAAACGTGGTCAAGGTTTATGATACCGGCGGGCAAAAAGTAACCGCGCTTAACCGTATTAATCTGGATATTATTGCCGGTCAATTGATGATGTTGGTCGGCCCCTCCGGTTGCGGCAAGACCACTCTTATTTCAGTGGTCGCCGGTATTCTCGATCAAGATGAAGGGCTTTGTGAATTGTTCGGCGAAAATTTATTGGCTATGCGCAGCAAGGACAAGTTAAATTTCAGGGCAAAAAACATCGGCTTTGTATTTCAGGCATTTAATCTGCTGCCTTCACTCAATGCCGCAGAAAATGTGTCCATTCCGCTTATTATTAACGGTATGAAACGCGCCGAAGCCGAGCGTAAAGCCATAACGCTACTGGAGCAAGTGGGTTTGGGGGCGCGTTGGAAATCCTTGCCTTCACAACTTTCCGGCGGACAGCAGCAACGTGTCGCCATTGCCCGCGCCTTGGTACATAACCCACGACTTATCGTCTGCGATGAACCCACTAGCGCACTGGATCATGAAACCGGACGCAATGTCATGAAATTGCTCAAAGACGTTGCTTTACACAAAGACCGTACTTTAGTCATTGTGACCCATGACGCGCGTATTTTTGACTTCGCAGACCGCATTGCCGAAATGGACGACGGGCATATTGTTGAGGTAAAAGATAAAAGGGGGCGAGGTTAAAGGCGAAAGGCGAAAGGTGCAAGACTAAAACAATACGCCCTTTACCAATGCCGTTAAGTTAAGCGCAAGTTGTTTAAAAACTGGAGTGCAATCGCTTCAGCTATTGCCTGTAAAAACAGCTAAAGCAGCTTTACTCCCGTTTGTATACTGAACTGAACGACATTGTACCCTTTACCCTTACTTAACCTTTTGCCTTTCCTTACACCTTAAACTCGAACATTGAACATTGAACATTGAACATTGAACATTGAACATTGAACATTGCACCTTTAACCTTTAACCTAAAATATGCAAATCAAATACACCCTCCCCTTACTGGCAATCGCCGGATTTGCGTTTGCCGCTTACACGGTAGTCCGCAGTAACCAACCGACGCCGATTGCAATACCGTTTACAGAACCGGCTTCGGCTCCCTTTAAAGCGTTTATTGCCGGTGCCGGAATTATTGAAGCGCAAAGCCAAAATATCGCTATTGGCACGCCTTTGCCTGGAATTGTTAAAACCGTAACGGTTAAGGTGGGCGATCAAGTTAAGGCGGATACGCCGCTTTTTTATCTGGATGAACGCGATACCCGTGCAACCTTGGCGATAAAACAGGCAGACCTTGCCAAAGCCAAAGCCGACGTTACTATCGCAAAAGCGACTTACAGTGATGCAAAATCCCTGAGTGATTTAGCTGAAGCCGTTACCGACCGACGTGCCATTAGCGCCGAAGAACTGCTTAGACGACGCAACGCCATGCTAATCACCCAAGCCAGACTGGAAAGCGCCTTGGCTTTAGTGCAGCAAGCCCAAGCCAGCCTGGCCGATACTGAAACCACCTTAAGCCGACTCATCGTTCGCGCTCCGGTAGCCGGTGAAGTGTTACAAGTCAATATTCGACCCGGTGAATTTGCCCAAGCCGGATTTTTAAGTGTCCCGTTACTGGTGCTGGGCAATTTGGATAAGCTGCATGTGCGGGTTGACATCGATGAAAATGATGCTTGGCGGTTCGACAAAAACAGCAAAGCCGTGGCTTTTCTGCGCGGCAATCGAAACTTTAAAGTTGACCTAATCCTGGCTTATGTAGAACCTTATGTTGTCCCTAAAAAATCCTTGACCGGCGACAGTAACGAACGGGTTGATACCCGTGTATTACAAGCGCTCTACCGCTTTGACCGCAAACAACTCCCCATTTATGTGGGTCAGCAGATGGACGTATTTATTGAAGCGCAAGACTACTCGCCCAACCAGGATTCAGCACAGCCCCCGAACGCTAAAGGGCCCAGTTTATGAATCGTCGTACCCTCGCGCTCTCTTTAACGCTGTTGGCGTCGGCCTGTACCGTAGGGCCTGACTACAAACGCCCTGAGCTAGCCACTCCCAAACAATGGACTGAGGCAACCAAAGACTCACGCACTGAAGCAAAGGGTAACCACAAAGCATTGCTCCCACCGGAACAATGGTGGAAAAGCTTCAATGATCCGATTCTCAACCGGCTCATCACCGATGCCATTGCTGCCAATCTGGATTTAAAGCAGGCTTTGGTACGGGTTAAAGAGGCTCGCGCCCAACGCTGGGTTACCATTACTGCCGGTCTGCCTGCTATAACCGGAAAAAGCAATCTCAGTCGACGCTTCAACAATTCAAACGCGACCTCTCAAACAGGCGGCGTACCGGCTACCAGTGGCGGCTCTGGTATCGGCAATCAGCTTATCAACATTTTTCAATCCGGCTTTGATGCACAATGGGAACTGGATTTCTTTGGTGGCGTAAGACGTGCCATAGAAGCCGCAGATGCCCATGTTGACAGTGAAATTGAAAACAGCCGGAATGTCCTGATAACCCTGCTGGGTGAAGTGGCCAGTAACTACATCCAGTTACGCACCAACCAACAATTGATCGCCATCACCCGTGATAATTTACACTCTCAACAGGAAACTGCCGAGTTAACTCAAATACGCCAAAAAGCCGGTTTTGCAAGTATGTTGGAAGTAGCGCAAGCCCAATCCCAAGTTGCGACTACCGAGGCGTTTATGCCCGTGTATCAAACCATTGTTAACCAATCCATTCATTCGCTCAGCGTGTTACTGGGTCGAGAACCCAATGCACTCGCCGTTCGGCTTGATAATCCAGGCTCCATTCCGGCAATGCCTGCGATAGCCATAGCCGTGCTCCCGTCCGAACTCTTATTACGCAGGCCTGATATTCGCTATGCCGAACGAAAAATTGCCGAGGCAAACGCTAATGTAGGCGTTGCAACTGCGGAACTCTATCCCAGGGTCAACCTGTCAGCGTTTTTAGGTCTGCAAAATACAACCATCACCGACATCACCCCTCTGGGTAAATCGTGGTCTGCCGCTTCCTCCTTAACCTTACCCATTTTAAATTGGGGACGCATCAACGCCAATATCAAAAGCAAAAATGCCCAGTTTGACCTGGCTTTCCTCGCCTATCAGTCCACTGTTTTAAATGCCTTTAAAGAGGTCGAAGATGCACTGGTTGCCTATAACAATGAACAACACCGTCACCAATCGCTTTCACAAGCGGTGGCCGCAAGCCGGTTGGCCGTTGAAATGGCTGATGAACGCTATAGTAACGGTTTAACCATGTTTCTGGATGTACTCCAATCCCAGCAGGCGCTTTTCCAAACACAACGCAATCTGGTCGATAGTGAAGCCCAACTGTCCACCGATCTGGTTGCCTTATATAAAGCCTTGGGCGGCGGCTGGCAAACTCAAGAACTCGTGAATGATACCGGGCAAAAATATCCGGGCGAATGGTTCGACAAGGCTCTCCTGCCGAAAGGCAATTAATGCTTGTTATAGAGCCATGTAGAAGTAAAGCGACATTCGACCACCCTCACCCCAGCCCTCTCCCAGAGGGAGAGGGAGCTTTATGTTGCTTTACTTCTAAGCCACTCTATATGACTGACTTTCCGAGCTCAATGTGAAGATTAAGCACCAGAAACAGCGTAGGCCGGAATAAGGCTTTTCGAGCGTAAGCGAGAATAAGCGTTTCCGGCACACTTTACGATATGCCGGAAACACCACCACGCGCTACGCCCTTCGACAAACTCAAGACAGGCTTGGGTGGCCTTATTCCGGCCTACGCCCGTAGCTTGTTATAGTTGTCTGGCCAAAATCAAGCATTAAAAACTTGAAGATTGAGTTAAAAGTCTTTTCAGGCAATTACTTTGTGTTCAAGCTGATACAAAGGCTTTATCATGTATCAAAACGCCGCTGTCGCCCAAGGCGAGAAAGCCGCCCACATTAACAAACCCTAGCCTCTGCAACTTGACAAAAAAAAACCATCATCCACAACCCAGTCAAAACCGGTCATTATCCCTCCGTGTCATACTGCGAAACAGCCTGCTGTTCTTTGTCGCTTCCTCTGTCATAGCGGTTTATCTTTTTCGCTGGCTACCTTTGCCAACGACCACGTTTATGCTGTATCGGCATTATGAAGATTTAATGGGCGGCCACTCATTTAAGCCCATTCAATATCAATGGGTCAGTGCAAGAAACATTTCCCCCAATGCGGCGGCTGCGGTTATTGCTTCAGAAGACCAACAGTTTTACCAACATTTTGGCTTTGATTTACAAGCCATCCGTTCTGCCATTACCGCTTACGTCAATGGCGGACGACGACTCAGAGGAGCCAGCACCATTTCCCAGCAAGTTGCCAAAAACGTGTTTCTAACACCATCAAAAAGTTTTATCCGTAAAGGTCTGGAAGTCTGGTTTACCTTATTAATTGAAATAATCTGGAGTAAAGAACGGATCGTGGCGGTTTACCTGAATATTGCCGAATTTGGCGATCATTTATTTGGCATAGAAGCCGCCAGCCAACACTACTTTGGCATTCCCGCAAAAAACCTCAGCCGCCCACAAGCCGCCATGCTTGCAGCCACTCTGCCCAATCCACTGCGACTGAAAGCGGCACGCCCCTCAAGTTATGTTCTTAGAAGGCAATCCTGGATACTCAGACAAATGCGCAATCTGGGTGATACGCGTAACCTGGATGCTTTGTAACGCTGACTGACACTCATCGTTATACATAAGCCGGAATCCAGACTAAAGGGATAT
>CAIQND010000175.1 GCA_903873045.1 uncultured Methylococcaceae bacterium
GCTGTCGCGTATCTTTTCACGACCTTCCTGATTACTCCAATTCATCAGCTCTTTAGCGCTGACCGCCATGCCATTAAACTTCTCTAAAACAGCATTCCGGTTATCCAGACCCGCAGTTGATTGCCCATCAACCAATACGGTTGTGCTTCCTGCTTGATATTCCAGTGTTTTATGGGGTAACAAAGCAGCCATACCTAATTGCGTATAACTGGGCAACACGCCTAATTGCGATGATAATTCTGCTTTAAAGCGCTTCTCACCATTGATAATAACGGTCAGTTCCTCGGCAATCTCATAACGCAGGGCATCGGAAATAATCACAAAAATGCGCTTGGTTTGTTTAGCAGCAATCCGTGGCTTAACAGCTTCTTCATAGAATTTGTATTGCGAAGCAATACCCGACAACCGCCAGCTTTCCAGCCGCTGTTCATTGTCCAACAGACGATCCCAAGCAGTGCCCAGTTCATAAAGATACCAGTTGGTGTAAAGGCTCTCAACCGCCTCATCCAGTTGCCTGAGTATCTCGGCACCAATATTCACCAACGCTTGTACATGCTCGTTAAAAAGACGGTACGCCTGATCAAATTGATACAGATCCGTCACATAAGCATCGTACATTGCCTTGCTTGACTCATAATGAAAGCCATCAACAAAGCGCTGCCGTAAATGCAGCAACAACTCTGCATTGCGCATGGCTTCATAGATCGCCGCATACTCCTTTCGGGATAAACACCAATGGCCGACCAAACGACGCGAGAGTATGGTTTCAAACAACGAACGATCCAATGACTTGGCGCTATCCAATAAGTCACGCACCAAGCCACGGATGATGGCTTGTTCAACAACTTCAAAGCTGCCACATTCGACCAACTGATTGGGCTGATAATGAGCGCACTTGTCAGCCACTTCCAGCTTCTGTCCCAGCAACTGGGAAATAGTGTCGTGATACTGCGCAGTGCTGCGACTGTCACGCCAGCCCGCCATAAAAGCCAAGGCGGTTGCCCGACCGGAAGACGTTTTCAGCACATTATTAAGCAACCAGTCGCGATCCGCTGCGTCAATCTGGCTCCACAATTCAGTGCAAAACAGCTTTAGCGCAAAATCAGGCAAGCCGGGCTCTTTTGCCTCATAGCCAAACTCTTCAGCCAAATTAAGCCATAAAGCATCAGCCAGATTAAATTTGGTAACCGCCTCTATTAATGGCAGCTCGTCAGTCTCAAGCCCTACGGCATAGTCCTTTAGCAAGCTTAAAAGAATATCGGACACAGACGCCGAATCAGCCTTGACCACAACGACCAGCATTTTACGATCCAATGAACGCTCATCTTCGTTTTCAGTGATGTAGCGTTTCAACGCGGTAATGCGCTGTTTACTGGCAAAAAAGTCTTGTCGATTGCGGATATGCGCTCTCAACGACATCTTTTGGATACCTAGTTCGTTAAGCAATAGTGAACTGGCATCGGCGTAAAACTGTTCACTGTACAAACGAATATCCAGAAACCAATCCTTATCGGGATCAGGCTCTGCATAAGGAAAGTACAACAAAAAACGGCCTTCAGGCTCATCCAGCTCTATACGTTTCTTGGTCTCAAAAATAGAACGACCGACCATATTCAGCACCGTCACATTCGGTATAACAAGACTCGAAAGCGCTTCCTGAAAGCTCTGTTCAGGGTCGTACCAGAATAACAATCGGCATTCTTTAGCAGACCCTATGGCGAACTTGGCTTCGATGCCTTGCTGTAATTGAGTAATGTCCATTAACTGTTTTCCATTTTGAGTCGATATTTTTGTTTTGAGCTGGTGGGTTTATCTGGGATCGTAGGTTCGACCAAGCCGGCCTTAATCAAGGGGTTTAAAATTTGATCCTTGAACTTGGTGCGGTCAGTTCTTTTTAATAGGGTCATCAATTCTTTCAAACTCATCTCACCCATAATATTATCAAGCACATGCCGTTGATCAGAGTTTAACACAGACTTGGTGCCAACTTGATGCCTACTTGGTGCCATCACCACCTCTTGCATAGCCGAAAGCAGGGCTTTCAACATAAACTCGATAAAACCTGTGGCATCACTGGCTTTATCGGCTTCACTTAAAGCCGCGTAATATTCAATTTGTTGATTACGAATAACGGTTTCTACCGGTAAAAACGCTAACTCAGGTTTCCATTTGGACAAGATCAAGGTTTGCCATAAACGCCCCATGCGGCCATTACCATCACTAAACGGATGAATAAACTCAAACTCATAATAAAACACGCAACTTGCCACCAGTGGGTGTACGGTCATTTGTTTCAACCAGTCCAATAAATCCGTCATTAAACGGTCTACCTGACTGGGCGGCGGTGCCATGTGCATCAGTTGCTTATCACTATAAACTCCCACACCAGACTTCCGCCACTTGCCTGCATCGTCAACCAAACCATGCATCAAGCTACTATGCGCAACCAATAAATGTGAAGAATTATAAGGTTGCCAGAACGGCATCTTTTCATAAGCAGCAAATGCGTTATGCACTTCCTGAATTTCACGAGGTAAACCCAGTACCCGTTTGCCATCCAATACCGCAGTCACCTGCTCAATGGTCAAACTATTATGCTCAATCGCCAGTGAAGCCTGAATGGTGCGAATACGATTACCACGGCGTAATTGCGGAGAAAAAGTCTCATCGGAATTACCCAACAAAGCACTCCAACGCCCAAGCTGCTCACTGATATCAGCAACCAAGGTCAGAATATCCGAGGTGATTTGAAAAGGCGGTTGATAGGCTGGCATTCGGCTTATAAACCCATTTTTTGCCAAAGCGGCATCAGATCATCCGGTACAGGTAAAGTGCTAAAAATAGCTTGCTGACGATGGTTAGCGGATTTCTGACCAAGAAGATCATTAAGCAGCGGATTAACAACCCGCTCGTAAAATAATTTTCCGTGAAAACAGTACTTAAACTGCTCATTTTCACTTTGACCAGCGACAGCGGTTAAAGCCTGCTGATATTGCTGCCAGATTTGCCCAGGCTCCAGAAAACTATGCCACTCCACCAACTTCTGCTTGATTTCTTCATCATTAGTGGCAATATCAGGATCAAGTAAGGCTTCTTTAAAACCGATAATACGCAAACCTTCCCACAACGGATTAATCACCGCCCATAACACGCCATGACAACGCCAGCGTAGCAAGTCAGCTTTAATGATTTGATTTAATGCTTCCACTCCGCCCGTAATTTTTGCCTGCTGTTTTACGGGTAAAGCCAGCCAAAGCTCTTCAGGGACAATCAGATAGTTTTCAATACAATAGCGAGGTAAAACCCATAGGTTGTTAATTTCACTTTGAATGTCATCAATTTTTTGCTGTGACCACTCATCACGGTCAACTACGCCAATCCATTTAGCTTCCTTTTTGACAATAGCCAGCACTTCGGTTTTTTTACCGGCCAAAGCCACAACCCAATGTCTTGCCCAATCAGGATGAACCTTGGTTAAAAAACTTTCAAAAGCATTAATATCATCTGTTCCTTCTACAATCAGCGCCCGTTTTTGAGTATTACCTATTAATTGCTCACGTATCGCCTGAATACGCTCATCTGTCTTACTCATTGCGGCTCAACTCTGGTTTTCAGCTCAATGCGTTTGCCCTGATTTTCATAACGATGCCAAACATCAACCGCATGGGAAGTGATGATCAATTGACCGTCCCGCTCTTTAACCAATTGTTCAATAGTAGCCAACAAAGAGCCAATTAATGAGGGATGCAGATAAAGATCCGGCTCATCAATCAAGACAATGCCGCCATTTTGCATCCAGCGACTAATTAGATAAATCAAAATCAACACCTGATGCTCACCGGCGCTCAGCTCATCAAGTGAATGACTAACACCACGCTGACCTTTAAGTTTGACTCTTAATCGACTTTCGCCTGGTTTTATATCGGGGTCAATTTCTTTACCGGATAAAAACTGATTTAGGTTGCGGATAACCTCGTGATATTTATGTAACTGTGACGTTTTTAAATTGATTAACGAAGCTTCCAGTTGTCCCTGCCAATCTTCTGATACCTGATACTTGGTTAACCAGCGTTGCGCTAAGGCATCGGGCAAAGACTCGGACACATTACGTTTAGGCGCTACCCACCGCCGTTCTTCAGCATCCAGGTAGATTAAATTAGGGGCATCCACTTTGTCATGAGTCAAAATCAACCGCTTGCGACTTTCAGCCCACGGATTTAAAAAGCCCTCATTATCTAAATCAAAATTGAGCAACGTTCTTTTGTTATCATTTCCAGTCGACTCACCCGTTAACCAAGTCACTTCATGATGATTTTGTAAAAGCTCGTTAACCCAATCGCACTTGCCAACAATTAAGCCAACAGGATGATTATAAAATGGCTGAATTCCGTCAAAAACAACTGCAAGCCCATCCCAACGCTGCAACCAGGCTCTGGCCTTATGGCTTGGTGGTAGAACTTTACGCTGATCCAACCAGTAACCAGCGGCATCCCACAACATAGCGATTACTCGAAGTAACGTTGATTTGCCGCAACCATTAAGGCCGGTCAGCAATACAGTAGACTCAACTTCTTCAGTCCAATCATTAATCAAAGAAATCTCACCCTCGGCTAATGGCCCAACACCTTTTGTATAGATAGCTAAAATCTTCATTAACTATTCTCCTTTCCCACCGGTCACGGCCTTTACATCCACCAACAAATCCCCAAACTTGCCATAGTTAACCTTTACGCCATCATCCAGATCGATCTTGATGCGCATATCGGCATAATGTTTAAGCTTGTCATCAAACGCGCGTAGTTCGGTTTGTTTTTTCTCAAGGGCAATCAGGTCTTTCTTTAACCGTGCGGCTTCAGTGGTACTGGCGTCTTCCATTTGCTTATTTAACTGCATGGCAAAGGAATCATACTTACCCAGCAAAGGCGTGACATAGCCAGTACGCATCCGCGACAGTGTGCTTTCATTATAACGATGCAAGTAAACCAGACATTCAAAGCCTTTTTGCTTGCCGGAACTAAACAGCCAATAGATAGGGCGTTTTTTATAGGTTTTCAGGTGATTTTTATAGAATTGGTTGGATAAATAACGACGAATCGTTTCCAAACTCTGTTCACCGCGTTTGGCCGTCAATCCACTCAGA
>CAIQND010000176.1 GCA_903873045.1 uncultured Methylococcaceae bacterium
ATCCACTTAGATTAACATCACTCCAAGCATAACTCTTTAAGCTTCCTTGATCGGCTGTAATAGACGTACTCCAGTTTAGTGTTAGCACCGCTCGCCCATAACCAGATAATTTAAACTCTCCAGAATTCTCAGCCTTAGCTATAGAAAGGTTAGCTTGAGCATTACTAAGGCTGGCGGTATTCCCTTGCAGAATATATGAATTTGCTTGCAGTATATTAGCAGTTCTCAAGCTACTGCTTTGAGCCAATGTTGTAGTGGCGGTACTGGAAATATCGCTGGTCCAGTTGTTTGCCCTTAATAAATCGCCGCCTTGGAACTCGTTGGTATCATAAGTAGAGCTGTAAGCCTCGCTATAGCCATTCTTAGATGTCCAGTTAAATATCGGTACATTCGTACCACCCGAATAATCGGTGAGTTGCACATTAAAGCTATTCCAATCAATAGTAGCTTGTGCAGAAGAGGCGTGAGCAGTTTGAAAGCCAACTACAATTGAAATAGTTAACAATGCAGACAGGGTTTGTTTATAAAAAACGTTCATTTTTAATGTCCTAAGAATGAGAATGACACGACAGATAGATATGTTTCATAGAGATGGTAGCAATTCTAATTCGGTGTGTAGTGCTTTGCTTATACACCCTACGCGCTACAAGCTACAACTTAAACATTTTTCTTGCGGAAAGCTCCAAAACTTAATAAGCCTGATGCAAACATAAGAGCGGTTGGTGGGAGTGGCGTATTGGCTTGTGGGACTGGCGGCGGATAATAAATTAACGTGCCATTTACGAGGAAATCCTGGGGGAAAGCACCGTACGCATACCTATCGTAACTGGGTTCGCCTTGAAAGTATCCGTAAAGGAAATTAAGGTTAACAGGTGAGGATTTGTTTAGTGTTAATGTGACTGGATCGAATGCTACAACGTTGCGATAATGAATCAATTGGGGAGTTGGGGTATCAGTTAGATAGAAAACCCTGTTTGAAGGAGCGTAACTCTGGAAATTATGAGCTGCATCTTCTGGTGTAAAGATACTTTTTAAATATGAAATTCTAGGAGTACTATCATAGAGATTAATCGTATATGTAGTTAAAAGGCCACTGGTAGATATAATGTCTTTATACGTAGCGTCCTTAAACGTCATTTCGCCCACGTATGTTGCTCCAGATTGAAATGTCTCGTTTAAGTATAAGGTGACGACGGATGCGTGAGCAAAAATGGGAAGAGTTAGTGTTGTTATAATGATAGCAGATTTTGTTAAAAATTTTGTTTTCATAAATAGCCTATAGTTGATCAAAAAAATTGTAGAAATATTACAAAAATTGGCACCCTTCATTTTGGGGCAAATGAGAAAAAACGGGGTCAGGTCTTGAATTTTGCATAATCAGTTTAAAATCGAAACATACCCATCCAAAATACAAGACCTGCCTCCCCGTTTTTTCCTGGAAAAATCCATCGGAATTTTGACCGTTCAATGTTGGGCAACGAAAAGATGTTGCCCAACATGACTGCAATGCGAAAGTTAGTACAGATTTGCTTTGGTGTTCTAAAACATCAACAGCCCTATCAACCACAAGTGGGGTAATTATCCACTTGCGATTGATTTGGAGAGATGGTATCTACCTGACTTATTAAGTCGCGTTTCTTTTCCGAGAAAACCCGGTCAAGCTAAGCAAACCAGTACCAAATAACCAGATTGCCGCAGGAACGGGGACAGCTGATACAGAAACATTATCTAAAACGTTATAATCTGCGTCATTTCTATTATTAAAACTTAATACAGTTTGAGTATCTGTTGCCAATAGATTTGTAAATATATAATTGTTTGAGGTGTCATTGCCAACGTTGTTAAAAAATATTTGCGCCCCGTTCCACAGCACTGCAAATTCTTGATAGCCACTCGATGTTTGTGTCTCTGTAAATGTCAATTCGTAATAGCTTCCTGCTGTAGTATTTAATGTTTGGGATAAGACTGCATTACTGCTACCAGTGGCTCCATTATTCCAATTATTGTTGTAGCTGTTATAGCTAGTATTACCAGTTAATGTCCAATCTGCACCACCTGCACTAAAATCGCCATTTTGTACGATATTGATATGAGAGGCTTGAGCAACATTAAGCCCACTTATTAGAAGAAATCCTACGATTATTTTTTTCATTATATTTTCCTATAAATTATGGATTAATGGGTCAGATTAATTTATCCTGACCCTATTAATTTTGATTCGTTACACCGATTTAAGGATTCCAGCAATTTCCGGGTTGATCTCTGACTCTCACCCAGTGACTCTGGTCATCTCGTACATTTCCGTAAGCACGAAACTGCCATCCTCCCTGTCCGTCATGAAATTCAGCCATTCTCCATTTAGAACCAAAGGTGGCTTGACAAAACTGGTCTCCTGCTATAGGGGTAGAAAGCGCAATACCTTGAATTGGCATTGTTGTGGCTATATGCCCGCGAGCCCAGCCGTCATAGTATTCACCACCTTGCGGTAGATAAGCGGGGCTAATTGAGCCATCCACCTTCAAACACAGTACGGGAAGGCTAACTTTGCAACTGGTTTCACCATGATATGGGTTGCAATTATTTTGATTGCAACTCACTTGGTCAATACCCAGTGTGCTGTCGTGACTTCGCTTAGCCCAAGCCATTCCAAAGCCACCATCGGCATGAGTTAATGGGGTAACGGTAACTAAAAAAGCAAGTAAAAAAAAATCAATTTTTCGCATTTTGTTCTCCAATTAAAAATATAAAGCATCGCTTGCGCGATAAAAGCGGGTTACAACCCGCTTTTATCGGTTGTTGTTATCTTATCTGTAGCTCAAGTCATAATAAATAAACCTTATACATTGTTAAGGATAACGATTTTATTATGTTACAATCCTTGCAAAAAATCGTCCAACCTAAACTCCATATTTTGTTAATTAGATTTCTACATTATGCAAAGTCAAAAACTACAAATTACAATCGGTAAAAAAATTAAAGAATTACGACTTCATAAGGGATGGACACAAGAACAAGCCTCTGAAAAATTATATATTTGTCGAAATACATACAGCGATATTGAATTAGGTAAAACTGATATATGCCTTTCTCGTTTAGTACAGCTTGCGAATTTCTATAATGTTCAGACACCCAGACCTCTAGGATTTTAATTTGACCCAACTTTGAATATCATGCGTAAATTTGTACGAGGAAATAGAGTCTCCGTTGCATTGAGTTCGAGGCAAAGTTTTTCAATTACCTTATCAGACATTACACTCGC
>CAIQND010000177.1 GCA_903873045.1 uncultured Methylococcaceae bacterium
AAATTCGGCAAACTTATGACTCTCAAAAGTACCCGGATTAGCTTCAAGGGTAATTTCAATATCCGTTTTTAACGTGACTTGTTGCTCTATGCCGCGTAACAAACGATTGATAGATTCAGGCGAAAACAGGCTGGGTGTACCGCCGCCAATAAAAATACTGCTGATAGGGCGGGTGATAGCGTAGCATTGCAAGTCTTTAGCCAAATCATTGAGTAACGCGTCAATATAGGCAGCTTGCGGCGTGTCGGCTTTAACTGCATGAGAATTAAAGTCGCAATAAGGGCATTTTTTAATGCACCAGGGAATATGAATGTAGAGACTCAGTGGCGGCAAAGGCATGTTAACGATGAGTTTAGAAAGTGTCCAGTTTACCATTATTTGAGATGAGTCGGCTGTTTTGGCGATGATTGGGCTTACATGCTGTACAATTAACGACATTATGTTGGGCGATTTTCTGCGCTATATGGGTCTTTCATGCTTTGATATCGCCTTAATTAACCACAATTAATTTCCATAAAATTTATTACCACCCTTTTAATGCCCTCAATAATGTTCTCGGTTTAACTATGAAAATCTCCAAACTCCTGTTGTTTATGTTAATGGTTATCGCCATTAATGGCCTGTTCTCGTGGTTATGCAATTTACCCCAGGATGCAGGGCCCGATGTGCCTGATGGAAAAATCAGCAGTGTTTCGTTTGCCCCGTTCCGTGAGGGAGAAAGTCCGTTAACAGAAGTGTTTCCTACGGCTGAAGAGATAGACGAAGATTTACGGCTGCTGTCTACCGAAACCCATACCATACGTACTTATGCCAGTACACGCGGCTTGACGGATGTCGCGGCTATGGCTCAAAAGTATGGTCTTAATGTTATTCAGGGTGCCTGGATTGGCGGTATGACCATGGCAGAGGAGAATCAGGCGGAGATTGATCAATTAATTAAAGTGGCCAACCAATATCCCGATGTTATCAAGCGCGTTATTGTCGGTAATGAAGTTTTACTCAGGGGTGAGTTGAAGCCGGAACAATTGCTGCAATACATACGCCAAGTTAAAAAGGCCGTCAAGCAACCGGTTTCTTATGCCGATGTCTGGTCTTTTTATATGCGCTACCCGGAAATTGCCAAGGAAGTTGATTTTTTTACCGTGCATATCTTGCCGTATTGGGAAGATGAACCTTTAAAAATTGAAGATACCGCCGCCCATATAGAAAAAAATTACCAAAAAATTCGCGAGGCTTATCCCGACAAACCCATTGTAATTGGTGAGTCGGGTTGGCCCAGCGCCGGACGTCAGCGTGGCTGGGCGGTGCCCAGTGTGGTTAATGAAGCCAAATTTATCCGCTCGTTGGTGCAATTAGCCAATAAAAACGGTTTTGACTACAATATCGTTGAGGCTTTTAACCAGCCTTGGAAAAGCCAGCTTGAAGGCGTGGTCGGCGCTAATTGGGGGCTTTATTCAGCAGACCGCAAACTGGTATTTCCGTTGACAGGCAACGTAACGGAAAATCCTTTGTGGCTGAAGCAGTTGCTTTATGCGGGATTGATTACGCTGCTTGCCGTTGGCTGGCAAGCCAAAGTGCTCGTGGATCTGGATAACCTTCGTTTGTTGGGTTTTATCGGCTTTACCCAATGGCTCAGTGTGTTGCTGGTTAACCAGGTGGCCGGTAATTGGTATACCAGTTACAGTCTGATCGAGCTGCTACATGCTTTGTGTCTGGCTGGATTGAGTCTGTTATTGGGTGCTTTGATACTGCGACGCACACTGGATCGGTTAAGCGATAAGCTAAGTGAAAAGAGTGGCGTATGGATTCGCTACTTGATGCTGGCTTTTGTTGCGATTGCTTTGTACAAATCACAGGCGCTGGCGCTGAATGGCCGCTATTTAAGCTTTCCTTCTCCGCAGACCGTCATACCGGTGGTTGGAACAGTCGGTTTTATGTTGATGAGTTATCTTGTCAA
>CAIQND010000178.1 GCA_903873045.1 uncultured Methylococcaceae bacterium
AGATTTGCTGCCTGATCTGGAAAAGCAAACATTAACGGTTCGCTTGCATCATTCAGCGAGTGTAATGTCTGATAAGGTAATTGAAAAACTTTGCCTCGAACTCAATGCAACGGAGACTCTATTTCCTCGTACAAATTTACGTATGATATTCAAAGTTGGGTCAAATTAAAATCCTAGAGGTCTGGGTGTCTGAGTATAGAGTGGCTTAGAAGTAAAGCAACATAAAGCTCCCTCTCCCTCCGGGAGAGGGCTGCGGTGAGGGTGGTCGAATGTCGCTTTACTTCTACATGGCTCTATAGTGGCTCGTAAGGTATGAGCGTTAGCGTATTACGCCGTCTGTTTAAACAGATTCAACATGCAACCGAACGCCAAGCGCATTAATGACTTTAAAAATCGTATCAAAACGAGGTTTAGAACCTGGAGACAATGCCTTATATAAACTCTCTCTACCAAGCCCCGATTTATCAGCAATACTTGCCATCCCTTTCGCTTTAGCAATATAACCCAAAGCACGGATTAACTCGTCGCTATCACCTTCAGCAAAAACCTGAGAAAGATATTCCGCTATCATTTCATCACTCTCAAGATGAGACGCTATATCAAAATCCAATAATTTTTCAGTCATCAATAAAAACCTCTTTTGATAATTTAATCGCACGTTGAATATCGGTTTGTTGCGTTGCTTTATCACCGCCGACCAACAGAACCAATAGCAACCCTTCTTAATCGTAAAATACACGCGATAACCTTGACCGACATCAATACGCAACTCAGAAACATTTTCGCCAACGGGCTTCACATCGCCAAAATTACCCTGAGCAGCGCGATCAATACGCCGTAAAATTGCCGCTTTTGCTCGTAAATCACGCAAAGCTGAATGCCATTTAGCAAAACTTTCTGTCTGTTTGATTGTGTAATTCATGATAGCATTGTATCCAGCTAGATACTAACAATCAACTGATAAAGTAAAAATGTTATTATGACGCAGACAACCTTCAGGGATTGCAAAAACGCTGCTACGAGTGGCTGAAAATCATCCTGAGTCTCGTAGGTCGGATTAACGATAGCGTAACCCGACATTTTACGCGAATGTGTCGGGTTACGGCTAACGCCTAACCCGACATGCTACTTAAGGCGGGACAGTTTAAAGTTAAACCGTTCGCTGAGCGGAGTAATTATTCAGTCCCCCTCTTTAACAAAGAGGGGTTAGGGGAGATTTTATTAGATAAATCCCCCTCAATCCCCCTTTTTCAAAGGGGGAGGTGAATACTTACTCAGCGAACGGTCTCTTTTGATGCTTTATCATTAAGGAACGAGCACGAAATAACTTGAGCAACTTTAATTTTAAAAATCCCCCCTAACCCCCCTTTTACAAAGAGGGGAGTTAGGTGATTTCTGCGAAAGAACTTACCCATTAGACGAATCCAATCGCTTGCTTGATTGGGAAAATCCTACTTTTAATGGGTAAAATATTCTCCGGAAATCACCTTAGATGTTACTTGGTTACATTATTTCATGCTCATTCCTAAGTTAACCCTATTGACGGTTAAGCATTTTTGCTTTTTCCGTCTAAAGTGGGTAGCCAAATCCGCAAACTGCAAGCCTGATGAATTGCTTCTCTTATCAGCAAAAATAAGTTCAAAGAGGTATGGATGACGGTGGTAATTACTGCCGGAGCAAATACGCCGAAACTCCAACTCTAGCTCGTCATCTTCTAACTTTCCACGTTTTTCAAAAACGCTTAGTCTAGTCTGGCTAACCACGCAAATCAAGTATGGCTATTTATTACAGTGCATTATTACCGGAACAAGAAATTTTAGTTAACGCCGTCATACCGGCAAGGATGCCGGTATGACGGCCTTTTTAGCACTTGGCGAATCATTTTGCTGTTCAGATACTTCGATTTGTCGGGTTACGCTGTCGCTAAACCGACCTACGCGACTAACGTTTCAAATCGCGACGTGGGTATCGCTCCTACGGATAGACAAACAGCTTATGCCCTGATCCACTTAACCAGTAACAGTCCGCCCCATAGCAGTGACAGCAACATGATGACCGATCCTGACACAAAGGCGGCTTTAGCCAGAATAGGGTCGTAGTTTAAAAGTCCGGATTCGGTTAACAAATATTCCCAGTCGTGAAAACCATAAGGTGAGGAATGGCCAAAATTGCCACCCAATAGCGGTAACTGCCCTGCCCTTGCATCGTTAATATAAGGCGCAATATCCAGGAAATTTTCACCCACCCACCATAGTGCAACCGAGGCGCCAAAAGGATCGCGGGTTTTGATTAATAACACGCCCAGGCAAATCGACGGCATGATTAACTGCCCCAACGTACCGCCTAATGAGGTGATAAATGCACCGAAGGGTCTGAAAATAATATGCCCTGCTTCGTGAAAAGGCAGATTGATCAAATGTAAAAAGGAGTTGCCAACGGCATTGCTTTCGATAGAGGAGCTAATAAGCAGCCAACTCCAGAGGACAAGCCCTACAAAAACAATCGATCGGCCCAAGTAGGCCAAGGTGCTTTGCGGGGTTTCGTAAAACAGCCACCGGGTTAGGGGTTTGGCTTCA
>CAIQND010000179.1 GCA_903873045.1 uncultured Methylococcaceae bacterium
CCGCCTTGTATCCCCGGAAAAATATTGGAATCGATTTTTTTCTCGATTTCAGGATTGCTTTTACACAAAATAAGGCCACCGCGTGGACCGCGTAAAGATTTGTGCGTGGTACTGGTTACAACGTCTGCAAAAGGGACGGGGTTAGGATATAAACCAGCGGCGATTAAACCGGCGACGTGCGCCATATCGACCACAAAATAAGCGCCCACTTTATCGGCAATATCGCGGAAGCGTTGCCAATCCCAAACGCGTGAGTATGCAGAAAAGCCCGCAATAATCATTTTTGGTTTATGTTCAAGTGCCAAGGCTTCAACTTGTTCGTAATTGATTTCACCGGTGTCAGGGTTTAAACCGTATTGAATGGCATGGTAAATTTTGCCGGAGAAATTGGGTTTGGCACCGTGTGTCAAGTGACCGCCATCAGCCAGACTTAAGCCCATGATGGTATCGCCCGGTTGAATTAATGCCATTAAGACGGCCATGTTGGCCTGAGAGCCTGAGTGTGCCTGTACGTTGGCGTAATCAGCACCAAATAACGCTTTGGCGCGGTCGATAGCTAATTGCTCAACTTTATCAACAAATTCACAACCACCATAATAACGTTTGCCGGGATAACCTTCGGCGTATTTATTGGTTAACTGAGAGCCTTGTGCTTCCATTACGCGTGGACTTGCGTAATTTTCCGAGGCGATCAGTTCAATGTGATCTTCTTGGCGATTACGTTCTTCTTCCATTGCTTGGAACAGATCATCATCAAAACCGGCTATGGACATAGATTTTTTAAACATGGTGTTTCCTGATTAATTAGGTGTGTATTTGAGTAGGTGTCGGGTGAATAAGTAATACTTGCAGGTCAGCTACGTTGGTTCCGGTCGCGCCGGTATCGAGTAAATCCTGTGAGCTTTTTAAGGCCGTGTAAGAATCGTTATTGTCCAGCATGGCAAGCGGATCTATCCCCGCATGGCGCATGCGCTTTAGGGTGTCTTGGTCGGCGATGCCCCCGGCGGCATCCGTTGGGCCATCGCGACCATCGGTGCCGCCACTAATAAATGTCCAATGACCGGTTAAGCCGTGTTGCTCTGCGGCAAGTGCAAAAGCCAATACCATTTCTTGATTACGGCCACCGCGACCCTTGCCTTTTAATGTAACCGTGGTTTCGCCACCTGCCAACAAGGCCACGGGTTTTTTTATACCGTTGGCGATTAAGTTGTTTGCGTAACTGACTAATTTTTCAGCTACTTGCCTGGCTTCGCCGCAAAGATGTGCATCGTATAACCGGGTTTGGTAGCCTAAATCTTGCGCTGTTTTTAGTGTTGCCTTGACGCTAATGGCGTTGCTGCCCACTATAGTATGGCCGGTATTTTTAAAAACAGGATCACCAGGCTTGGGGGTTTCAGGCACTTTGCAAAGGCTGCCTTGCTCCAAATGCTTTTGAACCTTGGCAGGCACTTTATCCCAATTATTTTTGGATTTAAAAACGGCAATCGCATCGTTGTATGTGCTGGGGTCAGCAACCGTTGGGCCGCTGGCA
>CAIQND010000180.1 GCA_903873045.1 uncultured Methylococcaceae bacterium
CCCTCTTTGGCACCCATGCTGGAACGCGCCATGCCGGCTGTGGTGAATATCTCTACGTCAACCAATATTCGGGTTAGCGAAAATCCGTTGATGCAGGATCCCTTCTTTCGTGAATTTTTTAATGTGCCCGAACAATTGCAACGGCAACAGAAAAACAGCTTGGGGTCAGGCGTTATTATCGACAGCAGTCAAGGCTTGGTACTGACCAATAATCATGTCATTGATAAGGCCGATAAAATCATGGTCACCTTGCATGATGGTCGCCAACTCAACGCGGAATTAATCGGCACCGATCCGGCATCCGATATCGCCATCATTCGGGTTCCCGGCAACAATTTAACCCAATTGCCCATTGCTGACTCAAGCCAACTAAAAGTCGGTGATTTTGTCGTCGCGATTGGCAGTCCGTTCGGGCTGAGCCAGACTGTCACTTCCGGCATTGTCAGTGCCTTGGGGCGATCCGGTCTAGGCATAGAAAAATACGAAAACTTTATCCAAACGGATGCGTCGATTAATCCCGGCAATTCCGGTGGCGCTCTGGTCAATCTTCGAGGTGAACTGATCGGCATGAATACGGCAATTTTGGCTCCCAACGGCGGCAATGTCGGTATCGGTTTTGCCATTCCCACCAATATGATTATGACCATTAAAGAATCACTGGTTAAGCACGGCGAAGTGCGACGGGGTTTGTTGGGCGTAACTACCCAAGATTTAACGCCGGAACTGGTCAGTGCGTTTAACCTGGAAAACAAGCAAGGTGCGGCTATCAGCCGTATTGAAAGCAACTCACCTGCGGCAAAAGCCGGTTTGGAACCGGGTGATATTATTGTTACCGCTAATGGCAAAGCGGTTAAAAACAGTCAAGATATAAATAATATCATCGGGTTATTACAAATTGGCGACAAGGTTAGTATAGAATTCTTTCGTGGTAACGAGAAAAAAGAAGTGACCACAATGATCGGTAAACCGGTGCAGCCCCAATTGGCTGGTGAAAAATTGCATCGTTTATTACAAGGCACGGTGCTGGGTGTAACGCAAAAAGATCAGGTTGAAGGCATTTTACTTGAGAAAATAAATACCTCGTCCTACGCTTGGCGAGTGGGTTTGCGCCCCGGCGATGTAATCATATCGGCAAATCGCTATCGTGTGCGTAATCTTGAAGAGTTAAAACAGGTGGTTGATCCAAACAATGCCTTGTTAATAAATATCCAACGTGGACAAGAAGGCTTCTTTGTTGTGTTAAGATAAGCGTAGGGGCAGGTCTTGCGCCTGCCCAGGGCAACCGCAAGGGATTGCCCCTACATATCATACAAGGGGCAGCCAATTGGCCGCCCCAACACGGCAAAGACATTAAATAATGAATACAGACAAACACTTTATCCCTTTAAACATTGCCATCTTGGTGGTTTCCGACACGCGTACCGATGCCGATGACACGTCGGGTAAAACCTTGGTAGAACGTGCAACAGAAGCCGGACATCAGGTGATTGAAAAAAAAATAGTGCCTGATAATATTTATCAGATCAGGGCTGTTATCTCAAACTGGATTGCCGCAAATAACATTAATGTGGTGATAAGCACCGGCGGTACCGGCGTAACCGGTCGGGACGGAACGCCGGAAGCCGTGGCACCTTTACTGGATAAAGTGCTGGATGGTTTTGGCGAAACCTTCAGAATGCTGTCCTATCGGGATATTAAAACGTCAACCATCCAGTCCAGGGCACTTGCCGGAGTCGCTAATGCAACCTATCTGTTTTGCCTGCCCGGCTCATCCGGTGCCTGCCGCACTGCCTGGGATGCTTTAATTAAAGAACAACTGGACTACCGCACCCGACCGTGCAATCTGGTTCAGCTCATGCCCAGACTACTGGAAAAATAATATGCAATCCTGTTTTTTATTTCTGGGTGCGCTCAGCGCACTCATCGGCGTTGGCATGGGTGCCTTTGGCGCTCATGGTTTAAAAGCCGTATTAAGTCCCGAACTGTTAACCGTCTATCAAACCGGTGTCACCTATCAAATGTGGCATGCTCTGGGTCTGATAGGTATTGCATTCATGCGCCAGCAAGTCCCCGAATCCAGATTACTGGGCTGGGCAGGCTGGCTGATGTTTATTGGCATACTCGTATTTTCCGGTAGTTTATATCTACTGGCACTACTCGATTTAAAATGGTTAGGCATGATTACGCCTTTTGGCGGCATCAGTTTTATCACAGCCTGGTTATTAATCGCTATTTTTGCAGCAAAAAAACCACATCACAACAGGTATTCACATGCGCGACGCTAATCCCCAAACCATTTATTTAAAAGACTACACCGTACCTGACTATCTGATTCATAATGTCGATTTAAATTTTGACCTGGCTGAAGACAACACACGCGTGGTCTCACGACTGACCTTAAGCCGTAATCCTGCCAGTCAAACCGGTGATGCCGCCTTGATTTTGGCGGGCGAAAACTTGAGCCTAATCAGCGTGATTTTGAATGACGACCAGCAATTAACCGATCAACACTACCTGCAAACTCCGGATTCGTTAATTATTCATGAAGTGCCGCAGCATCGGATTTTTGTGCTGACCATCGAAAATACCATTAACCCGAAAGCCAACACCGCCCTGGAAGGCTTGTATCTGTCCAACGGTATGTTGTGTACCCAGTGCGAAGCGGAAGGGTTTAGAAAAATCACTTATTTTCTCGATAGACCCGATGTGATGGCGCAATTTACCACGACCTTGGTGGGCGACAAAGACCGCTATCCGGTTTTATTATCCAACGGCAACAAAATCGCGCAAGGTGAGTTAGCGGATAATCGCCATTGGGTAACCTGGGAAGACCCGTTCAACAAGCCGTGTTATTTGTTTGCACTGGTTGCAGGCCAACTGGACTGCATTGAAGGCAGCTTTACCACACTGTCCGACCGTACGATTAACTTGCAGATTTTTGTTGAAAAGCACGATCTGGATAAATGCACCCATGCCATGCAATCGCTTAAAAATGCCATGCTTTGGGATGAACAAGTTTATGGTCGTGAATACGATCTGGATTTATACATGATTGTTGCCGTCGGTCATTTTAATATGGGTGCGATGGAGAACAAAGGTCTTAACGTTTTTAATACCAAGTTTGTACTGGCGCGACCTGATACCGCAACCGACTCCGATTATGAACATATTGAAGGCGTTATCGGCCATGAATATTTCCATAACTGGACAGGCAATCGCATTACCTGTCGGGACTGGTTTCAGCTCAGTTTGAAGGAAGGTTTTACGGTATTTCGCGATCAGGAATTTACCGGCGACCGCACGTCCAAAGCGGTAAAACGCATTGAAGATGTTATCAATTTACGCACCCGTCAGTTTGCCGAAGATGCCGGCCCCTTGGCGCATCCGATACGACCGAATGCTTACATAGAAATCAATAACTTTTACACCTTAACCGTGTACGAAAAAGGGGCCGAAGTCGTCCGCATGATTCACACCTTACTGGGTGCCGAAGGCTTTCGTAAAGGCAGCGATTTGTATTTTGAGCGCCATGATGGACAGGCCGTCACTTGTGATGATTTTGTTAATGCGATGGAAGCCGCCAACACCGTTGATTTAAGCCAATTCCGGCGCTGGTATGAGCAGGCAGGAACGCCGGTATTAACCGTTCGGCAAGCTTACGACCCGGAGGCACAAACACTGACGTTAACCCTTAACCAGCATTGTCCGTCAACCCCTGATCAAGCCGTTAAGGAACCGCTGCACATTCCGGTCACGATGGGTTTAATCAACAAAGACGGTTCTATCGCACCTTGTAAATTGCAACACGCCACGACGGATGAAGTCATTTTACAACTGACCCAAGCCGAGCAAAGTTTTACCTTTGAGGATTTAAAAGAACAACCTGTCGTATCACTATTAAGGGGTTTTTCCGCACCCGTTAAGTTGGTTATGGCGCGTAGCCTTGAAGAATTGGCGTTTTTGTTAAGCTATGACCGTGATACCTTCAATCGCTGGGAAGCGGGACAGCAACTGGCAGGACAAATTATTGCCGGATTAATTGCTGACGTACAAAACGACCTGCAGTTGCAGCTAAACCCGATAATTATCGCTGCGTTTAAACAAGTCATTGAACAATCGTGGGATGACTTGTCGTATTTCTCCTTATTATTAAGCCTGCCGTCAGAAACTTATCTGGCCGAACAAATGCAGGTTGTCGATGTAGAAGCCATTCATACTGCCCGTGAGTTTGTTTTGCTAACGCTGGCCGAACAACTACAAGCGCAATTTAAATCCCTGTATCTGGAAAATCATCGGGAAGAGTCAGGAATGTTTGACGCGGGCGCTATTGGCCGCAGACGTATCAAAAATACCTGCCTGGCTTATTTAGGCCGACTTGGGCAAGCGGATAGTCAGCAATGGTCGCAGCAGCAATTTGCTACGGCTAAAAACATGACCGATCAAATAGCGGCTTTAGCAGTTGTTGTGAACGGCTCGCACCCTGCCAAACAACAGTGCCTTGCCGATTTCTACCAACAATGGCAAGACGAAGCCCTGGTTATTGACAAATGGTTTGCGCTACAGGCCTCCAGCCATAACCCGGATACCTTTGCCAACGTTCAGGCCTTAATGCAACACTCCGCGTTTGATTTAAAAAATCCAAACCGGGTTAGAGCGTTGATTGGTGCATTTAGCCAGGCCAATCCCTTGCATTTTCATGCCGCCAATGGACAAGGCTATCAATTTTTGGCAGATCAAATTATTGCCCTCAACACCTTA